>DATCUG010000022.1:0-2660 GCA_036567525.1 Streptosporangiaceae bacterium
TCCGGGGACGTGATCGCGTCGGTGACGGTGACCTCCGGCGGTGCTGGGTCAGCGCCGACCGAGGCGATGAACGCCTGTAGCTCCGGGTTCGCGAAGAATCGCTCGAAATGCCCGGCCGTCTCCCACTCATCGACGACCAGCACGAAGCCGTCGCCGATGCCGAACCGGTGGTGGATCGCCCCCTCGGCCCGGGCCCTGTCCGCGATCTTCGTGAACTCACCGGCCCGGTCCACCAGCGCCTGGCGGAACGTGGCCGTGTCGCCCTGGAACTTCGCGGTGATCAGCATGCTCATCTTCCGGTACCCCCCTCGCCGGACCGCGGCGGGATGCCGCGGCCTCCGGCAGTGGTACGTCACCGGTGCGGGCCGCGGATCACCGGCCGGCCGCTGGCTTAGTCCAGGGCTGGCTTAGTCCAGGGCCAGTGCCGCGGCCGCGGCCAGCACCCCGGTCACCTGGCCGGGCTGGCCGGTGACGTCCGCGCCAAGCTGATCCGGCGGGAGGCGGCTGGCCACCAGCCGGCAGAAGCTGACCGCGTCCGCCACCACCCGGACCGGCGCCGGGTCGTGGCGGCCCGCGCCGACCGTGACATCCCACGTCCCGCCGCCCGGGCCGGTCAGCACCAGGTGCAGGCTGATCCGCTCGGCCAGGCCGGTGCGGCTGGCGCCGGCCGGCAGCGCCACCGCCACCAGCCCGGTCATCAGGTGCAGCGTGGCCGGGTCCGGGGCGGCCGGCGGCCGCCCGGTGGCCTGGCGGATATCGGCGTCGTGCGTCCACACCTCGAAGGCCCGGGCGATCAGCAGGCCATCCAGCGGCAGCTGCATGCCATGCAGCTCGTATCCGCCCGGGCCGGCGGCCGCGGCGGCCAGGCTGAGCGTGCGGCCGGCCGCCCGGCGCCACTCGGCCCGGGTCGCCGCCGGGGACAGGCCGGCCTGGCGGTCCGCCGCGGGCTGGGTGGACGCGACGTGGTCCGCGCCAGCCACCGCGGGGTCACCGGCCAGGCAGCGGTGCATATCTTCCTCGACCCCGGCCAGGTGGCCGACCAGGCCCTGCACGGTCAGGTCACGCAGCGCCGGCCGCTGCCAGTCGTCCTCGCTCAGCCCGCCCAGCAGGCCGTCCAGGGCATCGACCGTCCGGCGGAACGCCTCGGCGGCCGGGATGACCGGGGCGGGCGGCTCAGCCTGGCCCGCGGCCCGGGCCTGCCGCGAGGCGGCCAGGACCCGCTCCCGCAGCCCGGCGGGCAGGCCGGGGGAGCGCGGCGGCTGGGGCCCCGGCTCCGGGGGCGGCGGAGGCGGCGCGGTCATGACGACTCCAGCAACTGCCGGTCCAGCATGCTTTCCAGCTTGGCCAGGGCCAGCCGCAGCCGCGACTTGGCCGTGCCCTCCGGGATGCCCGCCGCCCGCGCGACCTCGCGGTAGGTCAGGCCGCGGTAGTAGGCCAGCTCGACCACCTGGCGCTGGCCGTCCGGCAGCAGCGCCACCGCATCGCGGACCACCCGGGCGGCTTCGGCGCCGGCCACCAGCTCGAACGGCGTGGGGTGCGGGGCCGGCCCGGCCAGCCGGTGCTGGCGTTCCTGCCGGGCCACCCGGCGCAGCTCGCTGCGCACCAGGTCCACGGCGCGGTGCCGGGCCCGCATGGTGATAAACGTGCGCAGGCTGGCCGTGGCCGGGTCATACCGGGCGGGATCGCGCCACAACTCCACGAACACGTCCTGCACCACATCCTGCGCGGCCGCGCCCTCGCCGAGCACACGCACGGCGGCGCCATACGCGGCCGGCCCGAGCCGGTCGAAGATCTCGGCCAGCGCGTGATCATCCCCGGCGGCCAGGCGCTGGGCCAGCAGCCCGTCGGGTCCCCCCGCCCGGGTGTCAGGTCCCGCCATCCACCGGACGCTAGCCTGCTGCCCAGGCGGGCCGCAACGATTCCGGGCAGCTGCGCCGGGCCTCAGGCCCGGGCCGGCCTCGTCCAGCGTTGTCCACACACTGCCTCCCCGGCCCGGGCCTGCCCCTCCCGGACACTGTGGGTACGTCACCGGGCCCGCACGCGGATCAGCGGAGCGCCACTAGACTGGGCGGCCGTAGCCGTCGAAGGCTGCGCTGAGGTCGCGCGGAGCCGCGGATTAGGCGCGGCGGGGGCGGGCGGGCTTGGAAACTCAGAGCGCAGGCAGCAGGGAGTGACGGCGACGTGAAGACCGACGTCGAGGAGCTGAGCCCCACCCGGGTGAAGCTGACCATCGAGGTCCCGTTCGAGGAGCTGAAGTCGAGCCTCGACAAGGCATACCGCGAGGTCGCCCGGCAGGTGCGGGTGCCCGGCTTCCGGCCGGGCCGGGTGCCGCCGCGCATCATCGACCAGCGGTTCGGCCGCGGCGTGGTGCTCGAGCAGGCGGTGAACGACGCGGTCCCGCAGCTGTATGGGCAGGCCCTGCAGGAGAACGAGGTGTTCGCGCTCGGCCAGCCCGAGCTGGAGATCACCAAGCTGGATGACGGCAAGGAACTGGCCTTCACCGCCGAGGTGGACGTCCGGCCCAAGTTCGACCTGCCCGAACTGGCCGGCCTGCCGGTCACGGTGGACAGCGCCGTGGTCACCCCGGACGAGGTCGAGGAGTACATCGGCGGGCTGCGCGAGCGGTTCGCGTCGCTAAAGGCCGCGGACCGGCCGGTCCG
>DATCUG010000023.1:0-10085 GCA_036567525.1 Streptosporangiaceae bacterium
CGGAACCCCCCGATCGCCGCACCGCGCCGAGCGGCGGCAAGCCGCCGCGACCAGGGGTACGACCTGTCACACCTTCCGATCGCCGCTCCGCACCGAGGCCGGCCGAGCCCACATCTCTACTGGAATATGGTGGCGTGGCGCCGCAGCCTGGATATGGGCGCTGCGAGGTGGTGTGCTTCACCTCCGACCACGATGGGTCGTTCGCCAGGCTGAGCCCGCGGCGGGCCCGGACCGTGGTGGAGGCCTGGGCGGACCGGACCGCGGCGCTTAACGCGATGGACGGGATCACCCAGGTCTACTGCTTCGAGAACCGCGGCGAGGAGATCGGCGTCACGCTGCACCACCCACACGGGCAGATCTACGGCTTCCCGTTCGTCACCCCACGGACCGCCACCATGCTGGCCCAGGCGGCCGGGTACACCGGCCGGACCGGCCGGAACCTGTTCGACGACCTGGTCGAGGGGGAGATCGCGGCGGGCAGCCGGATCGTGACCCGCAACGAGCACTGGACCGCGTTCGTGCCGGCCGCCGCCCGGTGGCCGTACGAGGTGCTGCTGTTCCCGGCCCAGCGGGTGCCGGACATCCCGGCGCTGAGCGATCCGGCCCGGACCGCGTTCTGCGATATCTACCTGGACGTGCTGCGCCGGATGGACGCCCTGTTCGGCCTGCCACTGCCCTACATAGCGGCCTGGCACCAGGCCCCGGTGCGCGAGGTGCCCGGCGCCGCCGAGTTCGGCCTGCACCTCCAGGTACTGTCGGTCCGCCGGGCACCTGGCAAGCTGAAGTACCTCGCGGGAACGGAGTCAGGCATGGGAGTGTGGATCGGCGACATCCTGCCCGAGGAGGCGGCGCTGCGGCTCCGGGAGGCCCGGTGAAGCTGCTGGTAACCGGCGGGGCCGGGTATATCGGCAGCGTGGTCGGCGCGCTGCTGGTGGCCGAGGGCCACCAGGTCACGGTGCTGGACGACCTGTCCACCGGGCACCAGGACGCGGTGCCCACCGGGGCCGCGTTCGCCCGCGGCAGCATCCGGGACGCCGGGCCGCTGCTGGCCGACGGCGTGGATGCGGTGCTGCACTTCGCGGCCAAATCCCTGGTCGGTGAGTCCGTGGCCAAGCCCGCCCTGTACTGGGACAACAATCTGGGCGGGACGCTGGCCCTGCTGGACGCGATGCGGGTCGCCGGGACCAGCCGGATCGTGTTCTCCTCCACCGCCGCGGTGTATGGCGAACCGGAGCGGACCCCGGTGGCCGAGACCGACCCGCCCCGGCCGACCAGCCCGTACGGGGCGTCGAAGCTGGCCGTGGACACCACGCTGGCCGAATACAGCCGGCTGCACGGCATCGGCGCGGTCAGCCTGCGCTACTTCAACGTGGCCGGGGCGCAGCAGGCGCGCGGCCGCTGGCTGGGCGAACGGCACAACCCTGAAACCCATTTGATCCCGAACGTACTTGCGGTGGCCAGTGCCGTCGCCAGCGGCGCGGGGGGCCAGCTGAAGCTTTACGGCGACGACTACCCCACCCCGGACGGCACCTGCGTCCGGGACTACATCCACGTGGCCGACCTGGCCCGGGCTCACGTCCAGGCGCTGGACGCGTGCCAGCCGGGTACGCACCGGGTGTACAACCTAGGCAGCGAGTCCGGTTCCTCGAACCGGGAGGTGCTGGCCGCGTGCCAGCGGGTGACCGGGATCGACATCCCGGTCGATGTGGCGCCGCGGCGGGCCGGTGACCCGGCCGTGCTGGTGGCCTCGTCGGAGCGGATCCGGACCGAGCTAGGCTGGCAGCCCGAACGCGACCTGCACGCCATGGTCCGCGACGCGTGGACATTCACCCAGGCGATGACCGCGGCGGGCCAGCTCCGGTGACCACGCTGGCCAGTGCGGATCAGGTCGCGCAGTGGTTCCAGGCCGAGTTCGGCACCCCGGCCGCCGGGGTGTGGCGGGCCCCCGGCCGGGCCAACCTGATCGGCGAGCACACCGACTACAACCACGGCTTCGTGTTCCCGTTCGCGCTGGACCGGGGCACCCTGGCCGCAGCCAGCCCGGCAGGCACTGGCGTTCTGGAGCTAAGTTCACGGCAGGTGGGCAGCGGTACGGTCACCATCCCGCTGGCCGGCCTGGCGCCGGGCAGCGTGGACGGCTGGGCCGCCTACCCGGCCGGCGTGGTGTGGGCGCTGGGCCAGGCGGGCTACCAGCTGCCCGGAGCGCGGGTGGCCATCGACTCCGACCTGCCGCAGGGCGCCGGGCTGTCCTCGTCGGCCGCGCTGGAGTGCGCGGTCGCGCTGGCGCTGACCGAGCTGGCCGGGCTGGCGGTGCCGCGGCCGGAACTGGCCGCGATGGCCCGCCGGGCCGAGAACGAGTTCGTCGGCGTGCCAACCGGGATCATGGACCAGTCCGCCGTGCTGCTCGGCCAGGCCGGGCACGCCCTGCTGCTGGACTGCTGCAGCGGCGAGTCGGACAACGTGCCGCTCGACCCGGCCGCCGCCGGGCTGGCCCTGCTGATCATCGATACCCGGGCCGAGCACCGGCTGACCGAGAGCGGCTACGCGGCCCGGCACGTCGAATGCGAGGAGGCGGCCCGGGCGCTCGGGGTCCGGTCGCTGCGGGACGTCCCGGACCTGGCCGCGCTGGCCGGGCTGGCCGACCCGGTGCTGCTCCGCCGGGCCCGGCACGTGGTCACCGAGAATCAGCGGGTGCTGGCCATGGCGGAGCTGCTGCGCCGCGGCCAGGTGGCGGACGGCGGCCGGCTGCTGAACGAGTCGCATGCCTCGCTGCGCGACGATTTCGAGGTCTCCTGGCCGGAGGCGGATGTGACGGTGGACGCGGCGGTGACGGCGGGCGCGCTGGGCGCGCGGATGATGGGCGGCGGGTTCGGCGGTTCGGTGCTCGCCCTGGTCCCGGCGGATTCCGCGGCGGTGCGCGGCGCGGTGTGCGCCGCGTTCGCCGGCCGTGGCTGGCCGGAGCCGGGGTTCCTGGACGCTCCCCCGTCGGCCAGCGCGCAGCGGGTGGGCTGACCGGCATGCTCCCGGGTGACCCGGTGCCGGAAGGATCGGTACGCGCGGACGCTGCGGCAATCGCGGCTGACCTGGCCGGGCTCCGGCACCGGATCCACCGCGAGCCGGAAATCGGCCTGAATCTGCCGCAGACCCAGCAGAAAGTGCTGGCCGCGCTGGACGGCCTGCCGCTCGAGCTGACCCTGGGCCGCGCGCTCAGCTCGGTGACCGCGGTGCTGCGTGGCGGGCAGCCTGGGCCAGCCGTGCTGCTGCGCGGCGACATGGACGCGCTGCCGATCACCGAGCGGACCGGCCTGGACTACGCGTCCGCGGTGACCGGCGTGATGCACGCCTGCGGCCACGATCTGCACACCGCCATGCTGGCCGGGGCGGCGCGGATCCTGTCCGCCCGGCAGCGCGAGCTGCCCGGGAACGTGATCTTCATGTTCCAGCCGGGGGAAGAAGGGCACGCCGGCGCGCGGTACATGATCAGTGAAGGCGTGCTCGACGCGGCCGGTGACCGCCCGGTGGCGGCCTACGCGGTGCACGTCGCCTCGGGCCAGTACGACCACGGGCGGTTCGCCACCCGGCCCGGCTCGATGATGGCCGCCGCGGACGTGCTGGACGTGACCGTGCGGGGGCACGGCGGGCATGCGTCGCAGCCGCATCTGTCCGCCGACCCCATCCCGGCCGCCTGCGAGATGGTCACCGCGCTGCAGGCGCTGGTAACCAGGCGGTTCGACGTGTTCGACCCGGTGGTGATCACGGTCGGCAGCTTCCACGCCGGCACCACGGACAACGTCATCCCGGACGAGGCGCACTTCCTGGCCACGGTGCGCTCGTTCTCCGTGGCCGCCCGGGAGCGGGTGCGGGCGGAGAGCGTGCGGCTGATCACCGGCATCGCCCTCGGGTACGGGCTGCAGGCCAGCGTGGACTACCTGGACGGGTACCCGGTCACGGTCAACGACGCGGCCGAGGCGGCGTTCGCCGGGCAGGCCGTGACCGGGCTGTTCGGCGACGGCCGGCTGCAGGCCCAGGATCACCCGATGCCGGGCGCGGAGGACTTCTCGTTCGTGCTGGAGGAGGTGCCCGGCGCGTTCATCATGCTGGGCGCGTGCCCAGCCGGTACCGACCCGGCCAGCGCGCCGTCCAACCACGCCGCGGACGCGGTGTTCGACGACGCGGTGCTGGCCGACGGCACCGCGCTGCTGGCCGAACTGGCTCTCCGCCGCCTGGCGGCGGATAGCCGGGCCAGCCAGCCTGGCTAGCTAGCTAGAGACTGCCGACGTCGGACTGCTTGGCCCGGACGGCTTCGGCCGCCTCGGCCAGCGCGGCGCGCTCCGCCTCGGTCAGGTCGCGCTCGACCACGCGGCGCACCCCGCCCGCGCCGACCTCGGCTTCCACCCCGAGGTAGACCCCGCTGATGCCGTACTCGCCCGCCACCCAGGCGCAGACCGGCATGACCTGGCCGGAGTCCTCAGCGACGGCGCGGGCCATCCGGGCCGCGGCGGCGGACGGCGCGTAATACGCCGAGCCGGTCTTCAGCAGGCCATTGATCTCCGCGCCGCCGTTGCGGGTGCGCTCGACCAGCGCGCTGATGTCGTCCGGGCCGAGCAGGCTGGCCAGCGGCTTGCCGTCCACCGTGCAGGCGGACGGGACCGGGACCATAGTGTCGCCGTGCGAGCCGAGGGTGAGCGTCTGCACCGAGCCGACCGGCACGCCCAGCTTGTCGGCCACGAAGTAGCTGAACCGGGCGGTGTCCAGCATGCCGGCCTGGCCCAGCACCCGCGGGCGCGGGAAGCCGGACACGTGGGCGGCCAGCGCGGTCATCTCGTCCAGCGGGTTGGACACCACGATCAGCACGGCCTCCGGCGCGTGCTTGACCACGTTCTCCACCACCTGGCGGACGATCTTGGCGTTGACCCCGATCAGGTCCATCCGGCTCATCCCCGGCTTGCGCGGCAGACCGGCCGTGATGATCACGATGTCGGATCCGGCGATGGCCTCGTAGCCCTCACCGGCGGGCCCGGTGGTCTGCCCGGTCACCCGGGTCTCGAAGCCCTCGATGGGCCGCGACTGGTTCATGTCCAGCGCCAGGCCCTCGGGCTTGCCGTCGACAATGTCGGTCAGCACGACCTCGTCGAAGATGTCGTACTCGGCTAGCCGCTGCGCCGTGGTCGAGCCATAGAACCCGGCCCCGACGACGGTCACCTTGCCACTACGGGTCATTTCCAGCGATCTCCGTTCGGCCTAGCGGTGCTCAGCGGACATCGCCTCGGCGAGGTTCTCGCTGAGCTCCTTCAGGAATTCCTCAGTAGTCAGGAACGGCGTGCCCGGGCCCACCAGCAGCGCCAGGTCCTTGGTCATCTTGCCGCTCTCCACGGTCTGCACGCACACCTGCTCCAGCGTTTCGGCGAACCGGATCAGCTCTGGGGTGTCATCCAGCTTGCCGCGGTGGGCCAGGCCACGGGTCCAGGCGAAGATCGACGCGATCGGGTTGGTCGAGGTCGCCTTGCCCTGCTGGTGCTGCCGGTAGTGCCGGGTCACCGTGCCGTGCGCGGCCTCGGCCTCCATCGTCCTGCCGTCCGGGGTCAGCAGCACGCTGGTCATCAGGCCGAGCGAGCCGAAGCCCTGGGCGACGATGTCGGACTCGACGTCCCCGTCGTAGTTCTTGCACGCCCACACGACGCCGCCGTCGCCCTTGATCACCTGGGCCACCATGTCGTCGATCAGCCGGTGCTCGTACCAGATGCCGGCCGCCTCGAACTCGGCCTTGAACTCGGCCTCGTAGATCTCCTGGAAGATGTCCTTGAACCGGCCGTCGTACGCCTTGAGGATGGTGTTCTTGGTGGACAGGTACAGCGGGTAGCCGCGGTCCAGCGCGTAGCGCATGGTGGCCCGGCCGAAGTCGGCGATCGAGTCGTCGAAGTTGTACATGCCCATCGCCACCCCACCACCGGCGAACTGGGCCACTTCCAGGTCGAACGGCTGGCCGCCGCCGTCCGGCTGGTAGCTGATGTGCACCGAGCCAGGCCCGGGCACGACGAAGTCGGTGGCCCGGTACTGGTCACCGTGGGCGTGCCGGCCGATGATGATCGGCTTGGTCCAGCCCGGCACGAAGCGCGGGATGGTGGACACCACGATCGGCTCGCGGAACACCACGCCGCCGAGGATGTTGCGGATCGTCCCGTTGGGCGAGCGCCACATCTTCTTCAGCCCGAACTCGCTGACCCGGGCCTCGTCGGGGGTGATGGTGGCGCACTTGACGCCGACCCCGTGCCGCTTGATGGCGTTGGCCGCGTCCACCGTCACCTGGTCGTCGGTGGCGTCCCGGTGCTGCACGGACAGGTCGTAGTAGTCCAGCGAGATATCGAGGTAGGGCAGGATCAGCTGGTCCTTGATGAACTGCCAGATGATCCGCGTCATCTCGTCGCCGTCGATCTCGACGACGGGATTGATTACCTTGATCTTGGGCATGCCGCCGACTTCCTTCCTTACCCACGCTGTGCTGCCGCCCGCCGGGTGTTCTCCCCCCGGGCGCTGTTATCCCGCTCGCGGGGTAGTCCCGCTGGCGGGGTACTGCCGCTGGCGCTGCTGGTCTGGTCCCGCCCCCATTACCACGGGATCGGCAGCACGAGGCCAGCCACCAGGAGGCCGACCGCCAGGATGGCCAGCGCCGTGACGTCGATAGAACGCCGTCTGCTGGCGAGCAGGCCCGCCTGTCTCTCCGGCAGCGCCAGCCGGGCTACCGCAGCGACGAAAACCGCACCCGCCACTGTCAACGTACCTGGCCGGACGTAGTGCGCGCCCTGCCAAATCAGCGCCAGACCGGCGATTACGCCGCACAGCACGATCAGGTAGGGCAGCTGGGCCGCTACGCCGCGCGGATTCCCGGCCCGCCGGGCCTGGCTGCGCCGGGACTGGCCGGCCGATGGGCTGCCCACTGCTAGGTCGCGCACTGCTTGCGCTGCTCCGTTTCCGTGTCCCGCACTGCCCGCGCAGGGCGGTACCCATGACGCTACCGCGCTGCACCCCTGACGCTACCGCGCTGGGGCTACGGCCGGGCCCCTCACCGCTCGCTCAGCGCCACCCAGGTGAGGTTCTGGTCACCGATGTACTCACTGTCCGGGCGGATCAGCCGGTTATCGGCGTGCTGCTCCATCACGTGCGCGGTCCAGCCCGCCATCCGGCTGACCGAAAACACCGGGGTGAACAAGTCGGTGGGGATGTCCAGGTAGTGATAGACGGTGGCGGCGTAGAAGTCCACGTTGGGGTAGAGGCCCTTCTCCGCGAACACGGCCTCCTCCATGGCCCGGGACATCCGGTAGTACGTGTCATCGCCGGACCGGGCGGCCAGTTCCGCGGACATCTGGCGGAGGTGGGTGGCCCGCGGGTCTTCCGTCTTGTAGACCCGGTGCCCGAAGCCCATGATCTTCTCGCCGGCCGCCAGCCGGTCCCGGACCGCGCTGGCCACCGCGGTCACCGGGTCGGCGCCGGCCTGCCCCCGGACGGCTTCCAGCCCGCGCATCACCTGCTCGTTGGCCCCGCCGTGCAACGGGCCCTTCAGCGTGCCCAGCGCCGCTACCACCGCCGAGTGCATGTCGGACAGCGTGGCCGCGCAGACCCGGGCGGCGAACGTGGACGCGTTCATCGTGTGATCCGCGTGCAGCACCAGGCAGGTGTCGAGAATCTCGGCATCGCGCTCGGCCGGGGGCGCGCCGCGCAGCTGGAGCAGGAAGTTGGCGGCCAGGCTGAGGCCGGGATCCGGGGGCGGGCAGTCCCGGCCGTGCCGGGCCGCGTGATACGCGGCGACCAGGATCGGCTGCTGGGCGGTGAGCCGGGCCGCCTTCCTGGCATTGGCCGCGGCCGCGTTCGAGTCCTTGTCCGGGTCGTCCGCGCTGGCCAGTGAGACCAGGCTGCGCAGCGCCTCCATCGGGCCCTGCGCCGCGGAGACCTCGGCCAGGGTGGCGCTGACCAGCTTGCCCAGGGTGCGCCCGGCCACCAGTTCGGCCCGGTAGCTGTCCAGTTCGGCCTGGCTGGGCGGGGCACCGCGCTGCAGCAGGTAACCGATCTCCTCGAATGTCGCGGCCCCGGCCAGCTGATGGATGTCGTAACCGCGATAGAACAGCCGGCCCGCCTGGCCATCAATGTCGCTCAGCGCGGTCGATGCGGCGACGACGTCGGCCAGGCCCCTGGACGGCTTGTCCGCCATTTTGTCTACCTCCCGGTGGCTCGCTCGGCAGTGTACTTCTGGCCGCCGCCCGCGGCGTGGGCCGGCCGGCCGGTCCGCATCGTGCCTGGCCGCGGCCCCGGTAGGGTGCCCGGGGCGACACGCTGCGCCCAGGGCCGAGCGCCTGCGGTAACCAGTTACGTAAAACGCGGGGGATGAAATGGGGTACGGAACGGCCCCGGAAGGGTAACTGGACGGAGAGAGATCTGTGACCACCCGGGCAATCAGGAGGAACTGTTGTGGACGGGCCCTATATTCGCATCGAGGACAGCGGGGACGTTATCCAGCTGTGCGAGGCTGTGACGACGATCGGGCGTGGCGCCGGCGTGGACATCCGGCTCAGTGACCCGAGCGTGTCGCGGCTGCACGCGGAGGTCGTCCGCCGGGGTCCTTACGCTTACGTCACGGATCTCGGGTTATCGCGTAACGGCACCCGGGTCAACGGGCGGCTGGTGGCGCGCCGCGTCCTGGAGGACGGCGACGTGCTCACGTTCGGCAACGCCCGCTGCCGGATCGGCGGCCTGCCCGCCGAAGACCTGACCGCCGAGGTGGAGCTGCGCCGCTCGCCAAGCCCCGAGCTGACCCGGCGCGAACTGGACGTGCTCACCTCGCTGTGCCGCCCGGCCCTGTCTGACGAGGCTTTCGTGGCCCCGGCCACCGCCCGCGAGATCGCCGCGGACCTGGTGGTGACGGAGGCGGCGGTGAAGCAGCACCTGCTCCGGCTGTACCAGAAGTTCCGTATCCCGGAAGGCAGCAACCGCCGGGTCAGGCTGGCCAACGAGGTCGTCTCGCTGGGCCTGGTCCGCCCGCTGCCACCGGCCGGGCGGGACAAGGTCCCGCAGCCCGCCGCCAAGGCGCCGGGAAAAGCACCGGGCTCGCCGGTCACGGCCGGGACCGGTAGAGTCAGCGCGGACGGCAGCGTGCCGGAACGGCGCGCTAGCTGATCCTGATCATCCCGCGCTGAGCCTGCGCACCGGCCCGGCCGGGCCCGGTCACAGGTGCCCGATTACAGGTGAACGTGCAGGAAGTGCCGGGGCAGATGGCCGAACACGCCAGGCAGGCGGCCCACCCCCGGGAACGCGGGCAGGTGCACCAGCGGCCCGGTGGGCGCGCCGAGCGGCCAGAACGCGGCCGGTGAAGTCATCGCGGTGGTGACCGCTGCGACGGCCAGCGCACCCAGCACGATCAGGGTGACCGCCCGCACCCCGGGACTGCGCGTCATGGCCGAGAACACCCGGTTGAGCTGCCGGCGTGCCTTGGCTGACCCCGGGCCGTACGCGTAGCAGGCGACCAGCCCGCCGGCCGCGTAGGACATCGCCTGGGCCAGCGACGAGGCGGGCATGGTCAGGTAGGTGATCCCGGCCGCGGCTACGGCGGCGATCAGGGCCAGCGGCGCCTGCAGCAGGGTGCCGATCAGCGACCGGGTCACGAAGATCGGGAACGCGGCCACGTTCAGCACCGCGCCGCGCTGGTCCGAGCCGCGATGGGCCAGGTCCCCGGCCCGCAGCAGGGTCAGCACGGCCAGCGCGAGCAGGGTGCCGGCCACCGGCAGCACGACGGCCACGCAGACCGCGATCACCATCGCGGCCAGGACCAGGAGCGGCTGCCGCCGCGGTGCCGCCCAGCCGCGGTCAGCCTCCGCACCGGCCGCCCCGGGCGGGCGGGCCGTGGCCGGGCCGCGGCCGCCGGCGAACGGGCCGGCTCCGGCTGGGTAGCCGTTGCCACGCTGGTAGTTGACCGGGGGCAGCACGTCGGCGAAGTCGTCGGCCCGCACCTGGCCCACCGCCATCGGCTGCGTCCCGGGCCGGGCGGGGAGCACGGTGGCGGCGTGGCCACCGGCGAACGCGTCCTGGGTCGGGTAGGG
>DATCUG010000024.1:0-2463 GCA_036567525.1 Streptosporangiaceae bacterium
TCCGCGGCCGGCCAGGAGGGCACTGGGTCAGCGACTACGCCGCCGCGGTGACCGGAACTGCCGCTGGAGTTCCTCGATCACCTCGTCACTCCATTCGTGCGTCCGGATCAGCCGGTAGCGCTCGGTGGCGATGATGAGGTACGCCTCGGCGTCGGTGTTTGAGCCGATCAGGTCGGCGGATCGCAGGATGCGCACGACCGGGGTGTACTCCTCGGTGAACCACCGCTGGGACACCTCGGCGCGGTCGCAGAACTTGTGCTCGTGCTGCATCAGCCTAAAGCCCCAGGCTTCGACGGCCTCGCTCAGCTCGGCGTAGGACCAGGGATCGTTGACCTTGATCTTGGCGTATGCCTCCGGGGAGAGCTTGACCCGGGACCGGAACAGCTGCTCGTAGCTCTTGAACAGCAGGTCGCTGCGGTGCTGGATGCCTCTCGCGGGCACCGCGGTCAGGATCTCGGTCACGTATGCGTCGATCACCTTCTGGCCCATGGCCAGCGCGATGGAGACCCGGTGGTGGCCGTCCGAGACAAAGTACAGCTCGCCGACCTGGTACACGTCGATCGGCGGGATGGACTCGCCGCGCCGCTGGGCCAGCGCCAGCCGCTCCCAGCGCTCCCGGACCCGGTTCGAGGTGGGCCGGAACCGGCGGTCGAAGTCCCGGGTGGAGTCCACCGTGCCGACGACCCGGTCCAGCCGGATCGTTTGCAGCCCGAGCCGCTTCTCGCCAACCCGGCCCAGCGCCGCCACCACGTCGTCGAACGGCAGGATCAGGTTGACGTCATCCGGTTCCCGGCGCAGCCGCTGGACTAGCCGGGCCAGCACCTGGCGGCGCCGGGCCCGGAGGAAGTCGTTCTCCACGTCGGCCCGTGGGAACCCAGTGTCAGCGGGCATGGGTTTTGTCCTCCACCAGGCCAATCACCGGCTCGATCAGCATGAGCTGCCAGCCGGTCACGTTGCGCACGATGGTGCCGCCGAGCCAGTGATCACGCCGGCCAGCCGGCTCGGGATCCACGTGCCCATGCAGCAACAGAGCCGGGCGCAGCCACCGGGTAAGGGCGTTAAGAATAGGAAAGCCCTGGTGGGGCCGGTCAGGGGCGTCTCCGACGCCGCGCGGTGGGGCGTGCGTGAGCAGGATGTCTACGGTGCGGGTAGCACCGAGGGGGCGGCGCAGCCAGGCCCGGAAGGCCAGCCGGCGGCCGCGGCGGGCCTGCTGCCGGGCGGAGTACTGGTTGGGGCCGGCGCTGTACCGGGGGGAGCCGCCCAGGCCGGCGATGCGCAGGCCGAGCACGTCCACTACCTGACCATCCGCGTTGACCGCGCCGTCCGGCCACGGCGGCCGGGCGGGCAGCCCAGCCCGCAGGGTCAGGCCGCCCCGGGACACCCGGTAGCCGGACACGTCCGGGTCGTGGTTGCCCGGCACGAAAACCAGCGGCACGTCGAGCCGGTTCATCAGGCCGCCCAGGTACTCGAACGGCAGGTCGCCAGCGGCCAGGATCAGTTCCGCGTCGCGAACCCCGGTCACGTCGGCGGACAGGGCCTCGTCGACTACGTCGGAGACGGCCAGCACCCGGACCATGATCAGCGGGTGGCGGGTGCGCGGACGTCCAGCCCACGCTCGCGCAGGCCAGCCTCGGCGCGGTAGATCTCGGCCTGCGGCACGTGGTCCCCGGGCGGCGGCGGGCTGGCTTCCAGCCGCTCGCAGGCGGTCCGGAGCAGATCGAGGTAGGCGCCGCGGAGCGCGCGCAGCCGGATCCCCTTGTGCGGCACGTCGCTGCGGGTCTCCAGGTCCTCCAGCTGGGCATGCAGCCGGCACAGCCGGGCGCCCAGCCGCTCGATCGGCTCGACCGGTACCGGGTGCGTGATCAGCCGCTCGACCGGCTGTTTCCCGGCCGCCCAGCGGGCCAGGCGCACGCCGTAGATCACCGCGCACCCGATGGCAGTCGGCAGCAGCACGATGCCGATCAGTTCGATGACCGGTCTCATCTTCCCAGTTTCCGCCTGTCATCCTGGCAGGGCAAGTCAGCCAGCAGCCCACGCAGCGGGAGAACGATGGACAGGCCAGAAGCCCAGTCAAGCTGGTGGCACGGGGCCACCCTCTACCAGGTGTACGTGCGGTCGTTCCGGGACAGCAACGCCGACGGCTACGGTGACCTGCCCGGGATCACCGCCCAGCTGGACTACCTCTCCTGGCTCGGGGTGGACGGCATCTGGCTGTCGCCCACCATGCCGTCGCCGGACGACGACTGGGGCTACGACGTGTCCGACTACCTGGGCGTGCATCCGGACCTGGGCACGCTGGCCGACCTGGACGAACTGATCGCCGAGGCCGGCCAGCGGGGCATGCGGGTGCTGCTCGACCTGGTGCCGAACCACACCAGCAGCGCGCACCCGTGGTTCGCCGACGCGGTGACCGGCCCGGGCGCGCCGCACCGCGGCTATTACGTGTGGGCCGACCCGGCCCCC
>DATCUG010000025.1:0-4840 GCA_036567525.1 Streptosporangiaceae bacterium
GGGCGCTCGGCGTGCCGGTGACCGGCCGCCAGCTCGTCACCGCCGTGCTCCGGTCACCGGACCAGGGCGCCGGCCTGCTGGCCCAGGCCCGGGTGCTGGACCTGGCCGAGGCGGTGGCCGACGCCTGCCGGGCGGAACGCATCCCGGCGCTGGTCGGCTCGCTGGATGACGTCCGGGCCGCCGCCGTGCTGTCGGTGCCCAGTACGGCCGATCCGGAGCACGTGCTCACCCGGGTGTGCGGGGCGGCCCGGCGCGGGCTGGCCCGCCGGGCCAGCCGGCCGTACGGCGTGCCCGGCTCCGACCCGGTGATCGGCGCGGGCGCGACGGCCAGCGGCATCCAGCAGGTCCGGCGCTCACTGCTGGAAGCCCGGCAGGTGGCCGACGCCGCCGCCGAGGCCCCGCAGGCGGCCGGGAGCCGGCCGTTCTACCGGCTGGCCGACCTGCGGCTGCGCGGCCTGCTGTTCCTGCTCGGCGGCGATCCGCGGCTGGCCACGTTCGTGGACCGGGAACTGGGCCCGCTGCTCCGCTACGACGCGGACCACGGCACCAGCCTGACCGGCGTGCTGGGCGCCTACCTGGCCGCGGGCGGCAGCAAGGCCGCCGCGGCCGCCCGGGCGCACCTGGCCCGGCCCACGCTGTATGACCGGCTGCGGCACATCGAGCGGATCCTCGGCGTCGATCTCAGCTCGGCCGAGTCCCGCGCCTCGCTGCACGTGGCCCTGCTCGCCCACGAAGCGGCCAGCGGCTGAGCCCGGTCAGCCCGGGCTGGGCCGGTCCACCCCGGACGGCGTGCTCCTGGCCACCGCGGTGCCGGGCTGCGGCGGCGGCTGCTGCCCCGCGGGCAGCTGCTCCGCGGGCGGCGCATCAGCCGCCGGCGCATCGGCGGGCGGCTCATCGGCGGGCGGCCCGGTGACCGCGACCGCCCGCTGATAGGCGTCCCGCAGCCGGGCCACCTCATCCTGCGGGTTCTGGAACCAGTTGGTGGACCACAGCCGGTGGAAGCTCCAGCCCAGCCGCTGCAGGTGCTCGCCGCGCAGCCGGTCCCGGTCGCGGACGCTGCGGGAGGCGTGGTAGGACGCCCCGTCGGTCTCGATGGCCAGCACCATCCGGCTGGCGTCGTCCGGGTGGGTGGCGGCGAAGTCCACCCGGTAGCCGCCCACCCCGTACTGCGGCACCACCGTGATCCCGCACTCGGCCAGCCGGTCCCGCACGTCGGCCTCGAACGGGTTCAGCTCGGAGCGGCCGGACGCCTCGGCCACGGTGCCGCCGGACCCGGCGTACTCCAGGTAGTCGGCCAGCAGCCGGGCCCCGGCCTTGGTCACCCGGTCCGGGTCCACGTCGCTGCTGGCGAACGAGCTGACCAGGGTGAGCCGGTGCTTGGCCCGGGTGGCGGCCACGTTGAGCCGGCGCTCCCCGCCGTCGCGCAGCAGCGGCCCCCACTGGTACCGCATCCGCCCATCCGGGTGCTTGCCGTACCCGATGGACAGGATGATCGCGTCCCGCTCGTCGCCCTGCACCCGCTCCAGGTTCTTCACGAAGAACGGCTCGGCCGTGTCCTCGGCGAAGAAACCCTCCAGGTCAGGGTGGGCGGCCAGCGCGTCGCGCAGCGCCGCGTCGATCCGCTCGGCGTGCTTGATGCCCAGCGCGATGACGCCCAGCGACTGCCGCGGCTGGGTCCGGGCGTGCTCCAGCACCAGCTCGACCACCTTGTCCACCTCGGCGGTGACCGACACCTCCTGGCCGCGTTCCGGGCCCTGCGCCACCACCACGTGGCGCAGGCAGTTCTCCCGCAGCACGCCGGGGAACGTGGTCAGCGCGCCGCCGTAGATGTGCGCGTTGGAGAACGCTACCAGCCGCTCGTCACGGCTGCGGTAGTGCCAGGTCAGCGGCGCGGTGGGCAGCAGCGGGCGGAGCGCGTCGAGCACCGACTCGAAACCCACCCCGAACGAGACCAGGCTCTCGTCGTCCTCCGGCTCGTCCGCTCCGCCGTCGTCGCTGAACTGGCGGAAGAAGTTGGTCGGCGGCAGCTGCCGGTCATCGCCGGCTACCACGATCTGGTGCCCGCGCATGATGGACGGGATCGCGTCGGCCGGGATGATCTGGCTGGCCTCGTCGAAGATGACCACGTCGAACAGCCGGGTGGCGGGCAGCACCTGGCTGACCATCAGCGGTGACATGGCCCAGCACGGCTTGAGCGGGAACAGCACGTCGCTGGTCTGGTCGAGCAGCCGCCGCAGCGGCAGATGGCGGCGGCGCAGCGCCGCCTGCTTGCGGATGACCCGGGCCTGCAGCGGGTGCCGGTCCTGGGCGTCGCGCAGCCGGTCGGCCCAGGCGCGGCGGACCCGCCCGGCGTTGGCCGCCAGGTGCTGCACGTCCCGGGCCCGGAAGTCACTGGCGATCTCGTCCAGCGCGGTGCCGCGGTGCGCGGCATAGGCCGGGTCGCGGACCCGCATCTGATCCAGGATGGCCGAGTACCACGCGTAGTCGAACGCGGCCGCGGCCAGGTCCGGCCCGGCCTCGCGGCGGGCCAGCTCGTCCAGCAGCGGGCCCAGGGCCAGCTCGGCGAAGCCGGTCGCGAGCTGGTACAGCCGGGGCAGCTGCCATGCCGTGTCCTGATCCGCGGCCAGCTCGGCCAGCTGAGCCGCGGGGTCCTCAGCCAGCGCGACGAAGCCGCCCAGCAGGCCAAGCTGGGCGGCACAGTGCTGGCCAGCCTCGGCCAGCTCCGGGTAGCCGGCCGGCAGCCGGGGCAGGCCCGGGCCGGTGCTCAGCTCGCGCCACTGGGCCAGCTCGGCCGCGGCGGCGCGGAGCGCCCCGGGCAGCTCCTCGGCGGGTGTGCTGACGGCCAGCGCCCGGGCCTGCTTGCGCAGCGCCCGGCGATCCAGGAAGCTCAGCCCCGCGCCGTCCCCCACCGCGGCCGCGAGCCGGTCCGGGCTGGCCGCGTAGACGGCCGGGTCGAGGCGGCGCAGCGTCTGCGCCACGGCCGCGTACAGCCGCAGCACGGCCGCCGCGTCCGGGTAGCCCCGCGGCGGCCGCAGCCCGGTTTCCGCCGCCGCGCGGGCCACCCGGTGCAGCAGCGCGGGCAGCTCGTGCGAGCTCAGCCGGACCGCGATGTCGCAGGCCTGCCGGGCCTGGTCCGGGGTGCGCAGCGCGGCGCCGTACCACGGCGTGCTGCCCGGGCGCAGGGTGAAGCCGCCCAGGTGGGCGAACTCGCGCAGCTCGTCCCGGATCCGGTCGGCCGCTTCCCGGGTGAGCTGCTCCGGCGCGGCCAGCCGGGCCGGGGTGCGGGCTTCCGGCGGCAGGCCGAGCAGCGCGGCCTGCACCTCGAACGGGGTCAGCCCCCACGGCTTGTGCACCTCGTGCAGCGCGGTCGCGTGCTGGCTCAGCCGCTGCTGCCGGTCCACCAGGCGGCGGTGCAGGTCGGTGAGGTCCGGCGCCGGGGTGCGCTGCGCTTCGTCCAGCGTGTCCCCCAGATCGCGGGCGATGCGCAGCCGGTCCCGGGTGCCCTCGTGGATGTCCAGCACCATGCCGCCCAGGCCGACCCCCTTGAGCCGGGACAGCACCGCGTCGATGGCGGCCCGCTTCTCCGCGACGAACAGCACCTTCCGGCCGCGGGCCACCAGCGTGGCGATCAGGTTGGCGATGGTCTGGCTCTTGCCGGTGCCGGGTGGGCCGTGGATGACCAGGCTGCGCCCGGCCAGCACCGCGCCGATCGCACCGCGCTGCGAGGAGTCGGCGTCCAGCACCGAGTAGTCCGCTTCCGGCGAGTCCAGCAGCGGCGCGTCCGGCCCCGCGTCGAGGCCCGGGTCGGCCGCGCCCAGCAGCTCCTGCGCCTCCGGGTCGCCGGCGATGGCCGCCACCACGTCACTATCGTTCAGTAGCTCATCGGCCGCTTGCAGGTCCCGCACCATGGGCAGCTTGGCGTAGGTGAACGTGCCGATGACCTGGCGGTCGGTGATGCTGAAGCCGGGGACCTCGGCCGCCTCGGCCGCCTGGCACAGCAGTGGGCCGATCTTGCTGGCCGGCTGCTCGGCCAGCTCTTCGGTGGCCGCGCCGAACACGCTGGCCAGCTTGTACAGCAGGACCGGGTTGACCTCATAGTCGTCGTCCAGCACCAGCTCGAAGTCGTCGTGCCGGGCCCGGGTCGGGGTGATGGTCAGGCCGCGCAGCAGCACCGGCGCGGCCGGCTCGAGGAACAGCTCATCCCAGCGGGCCAGCCCTACCGCCAGGTAGCCGGCCCGGATGCCGCGCTCTTCCAGCAGTTCCCGGGCCTTGCGGTGGATGACCTGGACCCGCCGGATCGCGTCGGCCCGCGCGTCCACGTCGTGGAACAGCCGGGTCAGCCGGGCCGAGCCGGTGCGCAGGAACCGGTCCAGCGCGGCCGGTTCGGCGGCGGCCAGGTCCAGCGTGCCGGCCCGGCGGTCCTTGTAGTACAGCAGCGTGTTGCGGCCACCCAGGTCGGTCAGCGCGGCCACCCAGCGCGCCTGGGCCGCCGCGATCAGCTCGGCGCGGCGCCCGTCCGCCGGGTCGCCGCCGTCCGCCGGCTCAGCGTCGGGGGGCTCACTGTCATCCGGCTCGGTCATGGGTGGTTCTCCGTCCGTGCGGTCAGCGGCTAGCTAACTTGCCCGTTATGAGCATTCCATGCCTTTCGTCCGCTGCCAGCTGAAATTTCACCTGGCCATTCCCGGCCCATGGCGCGCCATCGCAGGTCACCGCTACCCGGGTGGGCGGCCGGGCCGGCCGCCGCCTGGCCTGCCGGATGGGGCCGCCTTACGGTGTGGGCGCGGTGCCCCCACCCACTGGGGCGGGGTGTTCTCGGTGCTCGACCCGATCGTGGCGGGCA
>DATCUG010000026.1:0-4772 GCA_036567525.1 Streptosporangiaceae bacterium
AGCCCACCGGGTACGGGCCGGCCGAAGTCTACGACGTGGCTTTCTCCGGCGCCCGGGGCGACCGGATCCGGGCCTGGTACATCCGCCCGCCGGCCAGCCGCGCAGACGGCCCGGACGGCCCGGACGGTTTGTCCCCGGTGGTGGTCAAGTTCATCGGGTACGGCGGGGGGCGCGGGCGGCCCGCCGATCACATGCTGCTGCCCGCCGTCGGCTACCCGCTGTTCGTGATGGACAGCCGGGGCCAGGGCGGCCGGTGGACCATCGGGGCGACCGGGGACCTGCCCGGGGGCGGCCCGGAGCTCTCGCTGGTGATGACCCGCGGCATCGACAACCCGGACGACTACTACTTCACCCGGCTGTTCACCGACGCGGTCCGCGCGGTTGAGACCGCGGCGGAGCTGGCCGGCCGGTCACCGGTCGCGGTGACCGGCATCAGCCAGGGCGGCGGCCTGGCCCTGGCCGCGGCCGGCCTGCTCGGCGACGCGGTCGCGGTGTGCCACGCCGACGTGCCGTTCCTGTGCGACATCCAGCGCGGCATCACCATCGCGCCGGACGCGCCCTACACCGAGGTGGCCAGGTTCCTGGCCCAGCAGGTGGACTACGAGACCAGCGCGCTGGACACGCTGCGCTACGTGGACTGCGCGCTGCTGGCCCGCCGGATCACCGCCGCGTCCCTGCTCAGCGTCGGCCTGATGGACACGATCTGCCCGCCGTCCACGGTGTTCGCCGCGTACAACGAGATCACGGCGCCCAAGGACATCGCGGTGTTCAGCTTCGGCGTGCACGCCGTGCCACCCAGCCACCAGGAGCGCCAGCTCCGCCACCTGCGCGAGCATTTTTCTGCCTAACGCCAGCGCGTGGCCAGTGCCGTCCGGTCAGCCGATCGACTTGATGGCCTCGGCCAGCCGGTGCAGGGTCCGCTCCCGGCCGAGCAGCTCGATCGACTGATACAGCGGCGGGGACACCCGCTTCCCGCTAACCGCCGCCCGGACCGGCGCGAACGCCACCCGCGGCTTCAGCCCGAGGCCTTCGATCAGCGCGTCCTTCAGCGCCGCCTCGATCGCCTCGTGCGCCCACGGCTCGACCTCGGCCAGTGCCGTCTCGGCCGCCCGGAGCACCGGCAGCGCATCGGAGGTGAGCACCCGCTCCGCCTCCTCGGGCTCGACCTTGAACCCCGCGTCGCTGGCGAACAGGAAGGCGAGCATGCCCACCGCCTCGGTGAGCCGGCTGATCCGGGTCTGGATCATCGGCGCGGCCGCCTCGATCAGCGCCGCCTGCTCCGCGGTGGGCGGGCTGCTCACCACCGAGGCCCGCTCCAGGAACGGGGTGATCCGGGCGACGAAGCCGGCCGGATCCAGGGCGCGGATCTTGTCCCCGTTGATCGCCTCCAGCTTCTTCACGTCGAACTGGGCCGGGTTCTTGTTCACCCGGGCCAGGTCGAACTCGGCGGCCAGGTCGGCCAGGCTGAACTCCTCCCGGTTGTCCCCCGGGGACCAGCCGAGCAGGGCCAGGTAGTTGTCGATCGCCTCGGGCAGGAAGCCTTCCTCCCGGTACCAGTTGACCGACACGACACCGTTCCGCTTGGACAGCCGCTGGCCGTCCTTGCCCAGCACGTACGGCAGGTGCGCGAACACCGGGAAGTCGGCTTCGGCCACGCCCATGGCCCGGTACACCGCGATCTGCCGTGGCGTGGAGGACAGCAGGTCCTCCCCCCGCACCACGTGAGTGATCTTCATCAGCACGTCGTCCACCGCCACGGCCAGCGTGTACAGCGGCGAGCCGTCCGCCCGGGCCAGCACGAAATCCGGCACGTGCGCGTGATCGAACGTGACCTCGCCGCGGACCAGGTCGGTGAACGTGGTCGACCCGGCCGGCATCCGGAACCGGACCACCGGCTTGCGCCCCTCGGCCCGGTACGCCGCGACCTGCTCCTCGGTGAGCACCCGGCAGTGCGCGTCGTAGCCGCTCGGCCCGCCACCGGACCGGGCCGCCGCGCGGCGCGCGGCCAGTTCCTCCGGGGTGCAGTAGCAGTAGTACGCGTGCCCGGTGCGGAGCAGGTGATCGAGCCACTCCGCGTAGATGGCCAGCCGCTCGCTCTGCAGGTACGGCCCGTACCGGCCACCGACCTCCGGCCCTTCGTCCCACTGCAGGCCGAGCCAGCGCAGCGTGCCCAGCGCGGACGCGATGTACTCCGGGGTGACCCGGCTCTGATCGGTGTCCTCGATGCGCAGCACGAACGTGCCCCCGGTGCGCTGGGCGAACGCCCAGTCGTACAGCGCGGTGCGGATGTTGCCCACGTGCAGGTCCCCGCTGGGCGACGGGGCGAACCGGACCCGCACCCCGCGGGCTGGCGGCTCAGTCACGGCCGACCACCGTATTGCTCAGCGACCCGATGTTCTCGATGGTCACGGATACCTCGTCTCCATCCTCCAGCGGCCCGACCCCGGCCGGCGTCCCGGTCAGCAGCACGTCCCCGGGCAGCAGGGTCATCACGGTGCTGACGTACTCCACCAGGGCCGGCACATCATAGAGCAGCTGTGAGGTGCGGGCCTGCTGCCGCGCCTCCCCGTTCACCGCCGTGCTGAGCTCCAGGTCGGCCGGGTCCACGTCGGTCTCGATCCACGGGCCCAGCGGGCAGAACGTGTCGAAGCCCTTGGCCCGGGTCCACTGCCCGTCCCGGGCCTGCAGGTCACGGGCGGTCACGTCGTTGGCGCAGGTGTAACCGAAGATGACGTCGGCCGCCTGGGCGGCGGGCACTTCACGGCACAGCCGCCCGATGATCACCGCCAGCTCACCCTGGTAGTCCACCCGCTGAGTCTGCTTGACCGGGTAGGCGATCTGGTCCCCGTGGCCGACCACGGCGGTGGACGGCTTGAGGAACAGCACCGGCTCACCGGCCGCCGCGGCGCCCGGCTCGGCGCCGCTCTCCCGGCCGTTCCCGGCGTAGTTGCCGCCGACCGCGACCACCTTGCTGGGCAGCACCGGGGCCAGCAGGCGCACCTCGGCCAGCGGGTAGGTCTCGCCGGTGAACTGGACGCCGCCCTTGCCCGGGCTGAATGGGTGGCCGCGCAGCTCGGCGATCACGGCCAGCGGTGGCCGCGCCGCGGCCTGACCGCCCGCGGCCCCGTCTGCCCGGGTTTCCCCGACGACGCCGTAGGCGACGTCGCTTCCTTTGGCGAATCTCGCGATGCGCACCGCTCAACCTCACCGATGAGAGTTTTGCCCGAGCCATCCTGGCACCCGGCCGCTCCGGCATCCCGCTAGAGCCTACTGAGCACGGCGCACCGCCGCGCCGGGCACGGCTACTGCATGTACCCCTCGACCTCGGGCACCGGCCGGGCCGCGCTGTCCTCCGGGTCCTCGCCGAACTCACGCCGGGCCCGGCGCTGCCTCAGCAGGTCCCAGCACTGGTCCAGCGCCTCTTCCACCGAGCGCAGCTGGGTCCGCTCCGCTTCGCTGGACAGCGAACCGTCGGCGACCTTGGCCCGGAGCTCGTGCTCGGTCTTGATCAGCTCGTCGATGTGGCCCAGGATCTCCTTGTCGTTCATGGCTCCACCGTACGGGGGCGCGGCCGGTCTGCGGACCCTGGGCCGGCTGGTTATCGTTGGCCGGGTGCCGGACCCCGTCTTCCTGATCACGGGCGCGTCGCAGGGCATCGGCGCGGCTACCGCCCGGGCCGCGGCCGCCGCCGGGTACCGGGTGGTGCTCACCGCGCGCCGCCCCGGCCCGCTGGCCGGGCTGGCCGCCGAGCTGGGCGGCCCACCGCAGGCCATCCCGGTCAGCTGCGACATCGCCGACTGGGCCCAGCTGGAAGACCTGATCGCCGAGGTGCGGCGCACGCTCGGCCGGCTGGACGTCGCGCTGGCCAACGCGGCCGATGCGGTGCCTACCTCCTTCCTCGGCCGCGGTGGCCGGCCACCGGCCGAGTGGGCGGCCATGGTCCAGACGAACGTGCTGGGCACCGCGCTGACCGCGCGGGCCGTGCTGCCCCTGCTGGCCGAGACGCGCGGGCACCTGCTGCTGACGGGATCGGTGGCGGGCCGGGTGCTCGTCCCGGGCAGCCTGTACTCGGCCACCAAGTGGGCGGTGAGCGCGCTGGCCGCAGGAATCCGGGCCGAGTGCGTGGGCACCGGGGTGCGGGTCACGCTGATCCAGCCCGGGCTGACCGAGGCCGGCCCGGTCAGCCCCGGCCGCGAGGCCGACCCCAAGCTGGCCCCCGCCGACGTGGCCCGGGCCGTGCTGTACGCGGTCAGCCAGCCGGCCGGGGTGGACGTCAGCGAGATCGTGATCCGGCCGGCCGGCCAGGATCCGTTCCGCTGAGCTGCGGCCGGTCCAGCAGGTAGGCGAACCCGGCCACGCACAGCCCCAGCCCGGACGTGAGGTACAGCGCGAGGGTCAGCCCGGCCAGGCTGGCGCACCCGCCGACCAGCACCGGCCCGCTGACCAGGCCCAGGTAGCCGAGGCTGCCGACCCGGGCCACCGCGCGGCCGGGATGGCCCGGATTGGCCCGCCCGGCCACCGAGAACAGCTGCGGGATGGTGCAGGACAGGCCACCGCCGCAGGCCGTGAACCCGGTCACCGCGAGCCCGGCCTGGCGGGTGCTCAGCGCGCCGACCAGCCCGGCCACGGCCAGCAGGCCGCACCGGCGGACCAGCCCGGCTGGGCCGTACCGCGCGGCCAGCCGGTCGCCGGCCAGCCGCCCGGCCATCATCGCGATCGAGAACGCGGCGTACGCGGTGGCGGCGAAGCCGGCGGCGCTGCCCAGGCTGTCG
>DATCUG010000027.1:0-7165 GCA_036567525.1 Streptosporangiaceae bacterium
CGCGGTGGCCGCCGCGGCGCGGCCGGGCCCGGCCGCTGAGCTGGGCGGGGCGGCGCCGGATGGGGCCGCGATGGACGGCCAGAGTCAGCCGGCGGGGGACACCGACCGCACAGCGACGTGAACGAGGACGGCGGCCGCTGATCATCATGCGGGTCCAGCGCCGCTGATCCAGGATCTTCCTGCGCCGCCGGCCCGGCTTTACCATGCGCTCAGGCGGGAGCCGGCTCGATGGCGAGGAGGCCATGCATGGCGGATGTGCACGGGACGTGTGACGACCGGTTCGGCGCGGTGCGCCGCCTGCTGCGAGACAACCTCGACTCGGGTGCGGAACTTGGCGTATCGCTGGTGGTGGACATCGACGGTGAGCGGGGCGTGGACCTGTGGGGCGGATTCCGCGACGAGGACCAGACCATCCCGTGGACGGCCGACACCATCACCAACGTCTGGTCCTCGACCAAGACCGTGACCAGCCTGGCCGCGCTCATGCTGATCGACCGGGGCGAGCTGGACCCGGCCGCTCCGGTGGCGAAGTACTGGCCCGAGTTCGCCGCCAACGGCAAGCAGGACGTCACGGTCAGCCACATCATGTCGCATACCTCGGGTGTCTCCGGGCTCGAGCACCCGGCGGTCATCGCTGACCTGTACGACTGGGAGCAGGCCACCGCGCGGATGGCGGCGCAGGCGCCGTGGTGGCCACCCGGCACCGCGTCGGGCTATCACGCGCTCAACTACGGGCACCTGGTTGGCGAGGTGATCCGGCGGGTCACCGGCCAGTCGCTCAGGCAGTTCGTCGCGGCCGAGATCGCGGGCCCGCTGGGCGCCGACTTCCAGATCGGCGCGGCGGAAGAGGACTGGCCGCGGATCGCGGACGTGGTGCCGCCACCCCCGCTGCCGTTCGACCTGTCCGCCCTTGACCCGGCCAGCCCGGTCTACAAGACGTTCACTGGTCCGGTGGCCGACGCGGGAGCGGCCAACACCCCCGGCTGGCGGCGGGCCGACATCGGCGCCGCGAACGGGCACGGGAACGCACGCTCGGTGGCCCGGGTCATGTCGGTGCTGTCCCGGGGCGGCGAGGTAGACGGGGTGCGGCTGCTCAGCCCGGCCACCATCGACCTGGTCTTCCGGGAACAGAGCAACGGCATGGACCTGGTACTGGGCGTTCCGATGCGGTTCGGCCTGGGATACGGGCTGCCGCGGCCGGAGGTGCTGCCCTGGGCCGTGCACGAGAAGGTCTGCTTCTGGGGCGGCTGGGGCGGTTCCGTGATCATCATGGACGCCGGCCGCCGGATGACCTTCGCGTACATGATGAACAAGATGGGCTCGGGTGTGGTCGGCTCCGAGCGGAGCAGCGGCTACGGGAAGGCCGTCTTCGACGCGGTCCGCGGCTAGCGGCTTACCGCTAGCAGGCATACCGGGGTCACGCCAGCCCCCACTGGAGTTTGGCTGCTGGCTGCGCTGACAGTGACCGGAACGGCCGCGACGATGGGAACACAGCGCGACCCCACCCAGAGCGGCGTGGGCCAGGCTGGCGGATGCTCACGCCGGCCGGCCCGCCTCCGGACAGCGGGGCCGGCAGTGCAGGGACCTTCTTCCCCCGTTTCAGGTCCTCCCCCGAGCTGCGCTGCCGGTCTCGCTCACCAGGTTCAGCCGGGGCGTGCCCACCTCCGTCACCGGTCAGGACGTTTTATGACACAGCAGGTCACCGCCGCTCCGCCCCGTGGCCGGCCAGCCGGGCAGCCGGCTCAGGCGCCGGCCCGGCCACGAGCCGCGCTGCCGCTGCCCGCCCTGCCCTCGTCGGCGGCGGCGTCCCGGCGGTATGTGCAGCGGCTGCTGACCGGCTGGCAGCTGACCGCCTGCCTGGACACCGCACAACTGCTGGTCTCCGAGCTCGTCGCCAACGCGGTGACCGCCACCCGGGCGATGATCCAGGCCGGCTTCCCCGCGGCCCGGGCGCCGGTCGAGCTGTCCCTGCGCCGCACCGGGATCAGCCTGATCATCGAAGTCCGCGACCCGAACCCGGACCCGCCCGCAGGCCGGCTGGCTGGCCCGCTGGACGAGGACGGCCGGGGCCTGCTCATCGTGGGTGTGCTGAGCAGCCGCTGGGGGCACTACGCAGCGGAACGGGGCGGCAAAGTGGTGTGGTGCGAGATGGCGCTGCCGCCTCCCGCTGGCCAGCCATATTGCAGCTAGCCGCGATGCTGGCCGGCCGGGGCCGTGCCAGCCTGAGGTCATGGCCGTACGCTGCCTGCTGGTCGACGACAACCCCGGCTTCCTCCAGATCGCGCGCAAGACGCTGGAGAGCGGGGGGTTCGCCGTGGTCGCGGTAGCCACCTGCACGGCCGACGCGGTGCGCCAGGCCCGGCAGGCCCGCCCCGAGGTCGCCCTGGTCGATGTGGAACTCGGTGCGGAGAGCGGGTTCGACCTGGCCCGCCAGCTGGCCGCGGCCGGCCCGGCCCGGTCCATCCAGGTCATCATGATCTCGACGCACGCGGAAGAAGACCTGGCCGACCTGCTCGCGGTCAGCCCGGCTATCGCGTTCCTGCCCAAGTGGGAGCTGTCCGCGGCGGCCGTGCACGGGCTGCTGGGCAGCGGCTCCCGGGACCAGGCCGGCTGGTAACCGGGCCTCCAGGAAAGCGAGCACAGCCAGCACCCGGCGGTGATCGTCCCCGGTCTCCGGGAGGCGCAGCTTCATCAGGATGCTGCGCACGTGCTTCTCCACGGTCCCCTCGGTCACCCACAGGCAGCGCGCGATGCCGGCGTTGGACCGGCCCTCCGCCATCAGCGCGAGCACCTCGCGCTCGCGGGTGCTGAGCACGGCCAGCGGATCGTCCACCCGGCTGGCCGCGACCAGCTCGTGCACCAGCGCCGGATCCACCACGGACGCGCCGCGGACCAGGCGGCGCAGCGTCTCGAGGAACTCGTCCACGTCGGTGACCCGGTCCTTGAGCAGGTAACCGCTGCGCTCCCCGCTGGCCAGCAGGTCCATCGCATGCTCCACCTCGACGTGGGCGGACAGCACCAGCACGGCGATCTGCGGGAACTCGGCGCGGATGACCCGGGCCGCATCCAGGCCCTCGGTGGCGTGGTTGGGCGGCATCCGGATGTCCACGATGACCAGGTCGGGACGCTGTTCCCGGACCGACCCGATGAGCTCTGCGGCGTTGTCGGCCTGGGCCACCACATCGAAGCCGGAGCGGTCGAGCAGGCTGGCCAGGCCCTCGCGCAGCAGGACGTCATCGTCCGCGAGAGCTACCTGGGTGCGGCTACCGCTCACTCAGATCATTATCGGCCAGATCCGGGCGTCCCGGCCATCGCGGCCCGCCGCCGGCCGGCCGTTGTCCGGCCTGACACGCCGATGACCTGCGTGATATGCAGGCAATGGGCGTTATCGGTGCGGGTGCCCGGTGACCGTCCGCTGCGGGCGGCCAGCCCGGCCGCCGTGACCGCTGGCGCACCCGGACCCGGGGGGGCGACATGCGGGTGCGTTCCGGCACACCTTCCGCTGCTGCCGTGCCGCCCGGACGCCGCCCGCCGCTGCTAGCCCGGCTGCGGGTTGGCACCAAGCTGATGCTGCTGGTCCTGCTGCCGGTCGGCGTGCTGGTCGGGTACATGACCATCACCGCGATCAACGACTGGGACGCCGCGGCCGATCTGCGGCAGTTCCAGACCGCGGTGCGGCAGTCCTTCGCCCTGGCCGGTGCCGCGGACCAGCTGGCCGCCGAGCGCACCGCGGCCGTGCTGCTCCAGCTGCAGCCCAGCCCGGCACACCAGGCCGGGCTGGCCACGGCACGGCGGGACGTGGACCGGGCCCTCGCCCAGGCCGGGCGGCAGGCCGCGCCGGGCAGCGGGATGGTGAGCCTGGCGGGCCGGATCAGTGCGGCGCAGCGGCAGCTCGGGACGCTCCGGCAGCGGACGGCGGCCGGCTCGCTGGGCACGCCACAGGTCACGCGAGGGTACGACGTGATCGGCGCCAATCTGATCAGCACCGCCGGCGCCCTGCTGGAAGGTGCGCCCACCGAGGATTCGGGCCGGGCCGCCGACGCGTACCTGGCCATCGTGCGCGCGGTCGAGGCCGCCCAGCGGGAGCGGGCCGACGTGGCCACCGTGCTGGTCACGTCCGGGCATGCCGAGCTGCTGGCGGCGGCCCAGTGGTCGGCCCTGGAGAGCGCGGAGCTAAGCACGTTCCGCCGCACCGCGGCCGACGGCCTGGCCGCGGACCTGGCCGGCGTGCTGTCCTCACCAGCCGGCCTCGCCGTGCACCGGGTGCGGGCCGGCTTCCTGGCCAGCCCGGCGGCCGTGCACACCCCGGTATCGGCCTGGCTGGCCGCGTCCGGCGCCCGGATCGACGGGCTGCGCCGGCTGGAACGGGGCGCGGGCAGCAGCCTGGCCGGCACCGCGGCCAGCGACCTGGCGACGGCGCAGCGCGGCGGCATCCGCGACGCGGCCGTGTCCCTGGCCGTGCTGATCGTCGTGGCCGCGCTCGCGCTCGCGCTGCGCCGGTCCATCACCGGGCCGCTCCGTGAGGTGTCCGCGGGTGCCCGCACCCTGTCCAGCGGGGACCTGGACTTCGACGTCAGCTATTCCGGGCGGGACGAGATCGGTGATGTCGCGGCCGCGTTCCGTGACCTGCAAGTCACCGCCGGGCGGCTGGCCGGCGAGATCCACGCGACCACCACGGCGATCAGCGAGCACAAGCTGGATCACCGGGCCGATGTAGCCGGGTTCGAGGGCACCTGGGCCCAGCTGCTGGCCGGCCTGAACGAGACCACGGCCGCGTTCGCCCGGCTGCACGGCGGCCGCGAGCGGGCCGAACGCGAGCTGGCCGGCATCTTCAACCTGTCGCTGGACCTGCTGTGCATCGCCGGCACCGACGGCTATCTCAAGCGGGTGAACCCGGCCTTCGAGGAGACCCTCGGCTACACCAGCGACGAGCTGCTGGCCCGGCCGTACTCCACGTTCGTGCACCCGAACGACCGGGCGGTGACGCTGGCCGCGCAGGACGTGCTGGCGTCGGGCAAGGACGTCGCGCGGTTCGAGAACCGGTACCTGCGCAAGGACGGCGCGGAGTGCTGGCTGCAGTGGAACTCCCGGTCGGTGCCGGAAGAGGGCCGGGTCTACGCCGCGGCCCGGGACGTCACGGCCAGCCGCCGCGCCCGCGAGGAACAGGCCGCGCTGCGCCGGGTGGCCACGCTGGTGGCCCGCGGCGTCCCCCCGGCCGAGGTGTTCGACGCGGTCGTCGCCGAGATGCGGCTCATCCTGGGCGCGGAGAACAGCAGGCTGATGCGTTACGAGCGGGACCGCTACGCCGTCGTGCTGGCCACCTCGTATGAGCCCGGCCTGGAACTGCCGGTGGGGGACCGGGTGCCGCTGACCGCGGAGAACATCCCGGCCCAGGTGTGGCGCAGCGGGCGGCCGGTGCGGATGGAGCGGTTCGGCGACCAGCCGGGCACGATGTCCGAGAGATTCACCCGGCTCGGTGTCCGGCTGGCCGTGGGCGTGCCGATCCTGGTGGAGGGCCGGCTGTGGGGGGTCATCCTGGCCGCCTGGCGGCGCACCCACCCGGGACCCGGCACCGAGGAGCGCATGGCGGAATTCACCGCGCTCGTCGCCACCGCGATATCCAACGCCCAGGCGCGCGCCGACCTGGCCGCCTCCCGGGCCCGCATCGTGGCGGCCAGCGACGAGACCAGGCGCCGGATCGAGCGCGACCTGCACGACGGCGCGCAGCAGCGGCTGGTCTCGCTCGGGCTCCAGTTGCGCACCGCCCAGCACGCCGTGCCGGCTGATCACCCCGGGCTCGGCCAGGAGCTGACCGGGGTGGCCACCGGGCTGGGCGAGGTGCTGGCCGAACTACGCGAGCTGTCCCGGGGCATCCACCCGGCCATCCTCACCGATGGTGGCCTGGCCCCAGCGCTCAGGGCGCTGGCCCGCCGCTCCGCGGTGCCGGTCCGGCTGGACGTCCGCGTCCCCGGACGGCTGCCGGAACGGGTCGAGGTAGCGGCCTACTTCACCGTCTCCGAGGCGCTGGCCAACGTGGCCAAGCATGCCCAGGCCTCGATGGTGCAGGTCCGGGCCGGGCTGCAGGGCGGTGCCCTGGAACTGCTGATCCAGGACGACGGCATCGGGGAGGCCGACCCGGCCCGCGGCTCCGGCCTGATCGGCCTGACCGACCGGGTCGAGGCGCTCGGCGGGACGATCAGGATCTCCAGCCAGGCCGGTGCGGGCACGCGGATCACGGTCAGCCTGCCCACCGGCGACGGCTGAACCGGGGATGCCGTCAGCTGGCCAGCAAGGACAGGATTCGCGCCCACGCGTCGTCGCGGGCCGCGTGGTTGAACGCCGGGGTGCCCGGCCAGAAGAACGCGTGCTCCGTGCCCGGGTAGACGACCAGTTCGTGGTCGGTGCCGGCCGCGGTGAGCGCGTCGCGGATCTGGCCACGCTGGCCCGCGTCGATCAGGCTGTCGTCCGCGCCAACCAGGTAGAGCAGCCGCCCGGTGATACCCGGGGTCAGCTCCAGCGTCGGCGTCGGCTGACTCAGCGGGATGTCCATGCTGGGCAGCCAGCCCCCGTACAGCACGGCGGTCCGGCTGAGCGGCAGCCGGCAGGCCGCGAGGTAGCTCAGGTGGCCGCCCGCGCTGAAGCCGATCATCGCGATGTGCTCGATCCCCGGTACCGCGCGCAGCCAGCCGATGGCGGCGGCCACGTCGGCCAGCGCCTGCTCCCGGGTGAGCCGGTGCAGCAGGCTGAACCCTTCCCGCCGCCCGGCGTCGTCGCGCTCGAGCCAGTGCCCCGGCCGGGTGTCCCGGTGGTAGAACTCCGGCGCGATGGCCAGGTAGCCCGCTGCGGCGCAATCGTCAGCTACCCGGCGGATGTCCGGGTTGACCCCGAATAGCTCGTGCGCCACGATCACCGCGACCGGGGCCGGCCGGGCCGCGGGGCGGGCCAGCTGGGCCGGCAGTTCCGTGCCGTCGGCCACCGGGATCTGGAGGGAAGTCTCGGTCGTCGTCATGCCTGCCATCCTGCGGCGCCCCAGCACTGGTAACCAGAGCAGCCGGTTACTGGTAATGGCATGAGTACCCTGGATGCCATGCCACCTGGCGGGGATCCCAAGGCCCTCGGGCAGCTGCTCCGGTCGCGGCGGGAACGGCTCCGGCCGGCCGACGTC
>DATCUG010000028.1:0-3230 GCA_036567525.1 Streptosporangiaceae bacterium
GCCGGGACGACCTCGCGCTCGCCCTGTTCACCGCGGACGGGCCGGCGCTCGACGAGCTCGCCCGGATCGCCGACGACCTGCGCCGCGAGGTCAACGGCGACGACGTCACCTACGTCGTCACCCGCAACATCAACTTCACCAACGTCTGCTACACCGGTTGCCGGTTCTGTGCGTTCGCCCAGCGCCGGACCGACGCCGACGCGTACACGCTGTCCCTCGAACAGATCGGGGAGCGGGCCGACGAAGCGTGGACGGCCGGCGCGACCGAGGTGTGCATGCAGGGCGGCATCCACCCGGACCTGCCTGGCACGGCCTACTTCGACATCGCCGCCGAGGTCAAGCGGCGCCGCCCGGACCTGCACGTACACGCGTTCTCGCCGATGGAGGTGGTGAACGGGGCGGCCCGCACCGGGCTGAGCATCCGGGACTGGCTGACCGCGGCCCGGGAGGCCGGGGTCGGGTCGCACCCGGGCACCGCGGCCGAGATCCTGGACGACGACGTGCGCTGGGTGCTGACCAAGGGCAAGCTCCCGGCGGCGGCCTGGATCGACGTCATCACCACCGCGCACGAGCTGGGCATCCCGACCAGCGCGACGATGATGTACGGGCACGTGGACACCCCGGCGCACTGGGTCGGGCACCTGCGGGTGATCCGCGGCATCCAGGAGCGCACCGGCGGCTTCACCGAGTTCGTGCTGCTCCCGTTCGTGCATACGAGCGCGCCGATCTACCTGGCCGGGCTGGCCAGGGCAGGCGTCACCCGGCGGGAGAACCGGGCTGTGCACGCGCTGTCCCGGATCATGCTGCACGGCGCGATCAGCTCGATCCAGTGCTCCTGGGTCAAGCTGGGCGACGACCTGTGCCGGACGCTGCTGCAAGGCGGGGTGAACGACCTGGGTGGCACGCTGATGGAAGAGACGATCAGCCGGATGGCCGGGTCGCAGAACGGCTCGTACAAGACCATCAGCCAGTTCGCCGCGCTGGTTGAGCCGCTGGAGCGGCCGCTGCGGCAGCGCACCACCACCTACGGCGAGCCGCCCGCCGAGCGGCTGGCCGCCGCGGCGGCCAGCGATGGGGTGACCCCGGCGGTGCGCACCCCGCTGCCGCTGGTAACCCCGTAGGGTGGCGGGCAGCTCGGCTGCGGGTGGCCCAGCCGCCGCGGAAAGGGGATGACCAGGATGCCCGATCGGGTGGCCGAGGCGTCCGCGCCGCCGGCCCACAGTGCGCGGCTCACCGGGTGGGGCCGGATCGCTCCGTCGACCGCGCAGCTGGCCGAGCCGGCCGACCCCGGCCAGCTGGCCGGGCTGCTCACCGGGGCCCCGGCGGGCCGCGGCGTGATCGCCCGCGGCCTGGGCCGCAGCTACAACAACGCCGCGCAGAACGGCGGCGGCCTGGTCATCGGGACCACCAGGCTGAACCGGATCATCAGCCTGGACCCGGGCACCGGGCTGGCCGTCTGCGAGGCCGGGGTCAGCCTGGAGCAGCTGATGGTGGCTGGGCTGCCGGGCGGCTGGTTCGTGCCGGTGTCCCCGGGCACCCGGCAGGTCACCGTGGGCGGCGCGATCGCCGCTGACGTGCACGGCAAGAACCATCACCGGGCCGGCAGCTTCGCCAGCCACGTGCCCTGGTTTGACCTGCTGCTGCCGGACGGCTCCGAGCAGCGGATCACCCCGGACGGGCAACCCCGCCTGTTCTGGGCCACCACGGGCGGCATGGGGCTGACTGGCGTCATTGTCCGTGCTGGCGTTCAGCTTAAAAGGGTGGAAACGTCGCGGCTCACAGTGGATACGGTGCGGACCGGGGATATCGACGAGACGATGGCCTACCTGTCCGCTACCGATGACCGGTACAGCTACACCGTGGCCTGGACCGACTGCCTGGCCCGGGGCGGGAAGCTGGGCCGCTCGGTGATCACCAGCGGGGACTTCGCCGCGGTCAGCGACCTGGCCCCGTGGGACCAGCGGGACCCGCTCCTCTTCCGCCGCGGCGGGCGGCTCGGCGCGCCGCCGGTGTTCCCGAACGGGCTGCTGAACGCGCGCACGGTCGGGCTGGCCAACGAGATCTGGTACCGCAAGGCGCCGCCGCGGCTGGACGCGCAGATCCAGACCATCGGGCAGTTCTTCCACCCGCTGGACGGGATCCGGAACTGGAACCGGGTGTACGGCCCGGGCGGCTTCCGGCAGTACCAGTTCGTGGTGCCGTTCGGCCAGGAGCGGGTGGTGCGCCAGGCGCTAGAGCGGATCAGCGCGGCCCGCGCGCCGTCGTTCGTCACCGTGCTGAAGCGGTTCGGCCCGGGCGATCCCGGACTGCTGTCCTTCCCGCTGGCCGGCTGGACGCTGGCGCTGGACTTCCCGGCCCGCACCCCCGGGCTGGACGCCCTGCTGGACCAGCTCGACGCCGAGGTGCTGGACGCGGGCGGCCGGGTCTACCTGGCCAAGGACTCCCGGGTCCGGCCCGAGGTGCTGGCCCAGATGTATCCGCGGCTGGCCGAGTTCCGCGCGCTGCGCGCCGAGCTGGACCCGGCCGGCCGGTTCGCCTCCGACCTGTCCCGCCGCCTCAACCTCTAGCCGCCAGCTCCGGCCGCCCCCCGCGGTGCCCGTGCCCTGGCAACCGCATGGATGAATCATTCATGCGCACCGGACGACATGACTGAAACATTCATGTCGTTCGGCCGGCGGAGTGCGCGGCCTCAGGGGTCACAGAAGTAGCAGGAAGTCTTCTGGGTCACGCGGGGGGCGGTCCCGGGCCGGGGCGGCGGGGTGGCCGACGCCGACCGCGCCCATCGGGTCCCAGTCATCGGGCAGGCCCAGCGCGGCGCGCGCCACCGGGCGGCAGAACATGGTGCTGGACACCCAGCACGAGCCGAGCCCGGCCACGGCCAGCGCGACCAGCAGGTTCTGCACCGCGGCCCCGGCCGCGACGACGAACATCTCCCGTTCCGCGGCGTTGCGCCGCTGGTCCGGGTAGGTGTGCGCGGCGTCGGTCAGCAGGCACGGCACGATGAGCAGCGGCGCGCGGCGCAGCGGCTCGCCGCGGCGCACCCGCCGCGCGATCTGCTCCTCGGTGAACCCGTCGCCGCGCAGGTCGGTGATCCACGCGGCCAGCATGTCGTCCAGCAGCCTGGTCCTGGCGCTGGCCGACTCAACCACGGCGAACCGGACCGGGGTGGAGTGGTGCGGCGCGGGCGCGGTCAGCGCGGCCCCGATCGCGCCGCGCACGACGGCCAGGTC
>DATCUG010000029.1:0-3906 GCA_036567525.1 Streptosporangiaceae bacterium
GGCGGGAAGCTGACCGACCGGTACGGCCGGAAACGGCTGTTCACCCTCGGGCTGGTCATCTACGGGATCGGCGCGATACTCAGCGCGGCCGCGCCCGGGCTGGGCGTGCTCATCGTGGGTAACTCGATCCTCGAGGGAGTCGGCACCGCCCTGCTCATCCCCCCGGTCTACATCCTGACCACCATCCTGTGCACCGACATGAAGTCCCGGGCCTGGGCGTTCGGCGTGATCAGTGGCATGGGCGGAATCGGCGCCGCCACCGGGCCGCTGATCGGCGGCACCATCACCACCACGATCACCTGGCGGGCCGCGTTCATCTTCCAGGCCGTCATCATCGTGATCATCGTGCTGCTGGCCCGCAACATCACCGACCCGGTGCCCGCCGACCCGGGCCGCCCGTTCGACACGGTGGGCGCGATCCTGTCCGCCGTGGGCCTGGTCGTGCTGGTCGGCGGGATCATGGCGGCCGACCAGAACGTGGCGCTGATGGCCATCCTGATCGTGGCCGGGGTGCTCATCCTGGCCGGCTTCTTCGTCTGGATCCGCCGCCGGGAGCGGGCCGGGCAGGAAGCCCTGCTGTCCACCGCGCTGTTCCGCAACCGGGTCTCCAACCTGGCCCTGGTCACCCAGAACGTGCAGTGGGCGGTGCTGCTGGGCACGTCCTTCGTGGTGTCCGCCTACCTGCAGGTGGTCCGGAAGTACAACGCGATCGAGACCGGCGTGATCTTCACTGCGGCTACGGTGGGCATCCTGCTGTCCTCGCTGGCCGCCGGGTGGCTGGCCAAGCGGTACCGGCAGCGCACGCTCATCCTGGCCGGCTTCGTGATCACCATCGTCGGCATCGTCGTGCTGCTGGTCCTGGTCAAGGGCCGGCCGGGCGCCTGGTACTTCGCACCCGGCCTGTTCCTGATCGGGCTGGGCCTCGGGGTCATGCTGACCCCCTCGGTCAACGTGGTGCAGTCCGCATTCCCGGCGAACCTGGAGGGCGAGATCTCTGGGCTCTCCCGCAGCGTGTCCAATCTGGGCTCGTCGATCGGCACCGCGATCGCCGGCACCATCCTGGTGGCCGGCCTGGCCGACCCCAAACGGGCCTATGGGGTGGCGATGATCGTGCTGGCCTGCATCGGCCTGATCGGCCTGGCCGCCGCCCTCCGGCTGCCCGCCGGTGATCCGGTGCCTGAGCCGAGCGCGCGGTCACGGTGAATGACCGGATCGCGGGGCCAAGTGACCGGACAGCCCCTGCTACCTGTCCGGTCACTCTTCGATCCTGGCGCACCGGATAATTCGGGATTTCATCAAAAGATGGAATCATGGGAGCATGCCACCGCAGGAGTGGCCGACGGGGAGCCTGCTGGCGAGCCTGAGCGCGCCGTCCCGGGACCGGTTACTGGGGCTGGGCAGCCTGGTTCAGTATCCGGCCGGCAAGACGCTCATCCGGGAAGGCCATCAGTCACGATTCGTCATCGTCATCCTCGACGGCGTGGTCAAGGTGACCGGCCGTGTTTCTGGTGGCCGGGCCGCCTTGCTGTCGATCCGGATGACCGGCGACCTGGTCGGCGAATTCGCGGCGCTGGATGAGGGACCTCGCTCGGCCAGCGTCGTCACCTGCGGTGCTGTTGCCGGGCGCTTCATCAAAGCCAGCGAGTTCGTGGCCAGCCTGCGGCACGACCCGGATCTGTCCCGTGCGGTGAGCAAGTCGGTGGTGGCCAAGACGCGGGCCGCGGACGCACGGCGGATCGATTTCAGCGAGGGCGGCATCCAGACCCGGCTGTACCGGGTGCTGCACGAGATCGCGGTCACGTATGGCACGGCGACCGGCAACCGGTCGGTGATCCAGTGGCCGCTGACCCAGCCGGAACTCGCGTCGCTGGCCAGCGCCGCGGAACCCAGCGTGCACCGGGTGCTGCGCGACCTGCGCACGCAGGGGATCATCTCGACCGGCTACCGCCGGATCACCGTGCTGGACGTAGCCCGGCTGCATGACCTCGGCTACCCGGGCGGTGATGTTCAGGCCGGCGGCTGATCCAGCCAGCTGGCCATGCTGCGGGCCAGGGTGGGCATGGGCAGCGAGCCGTGGTCCAGGATCGCGCCGTGGAAGGCGGGCAGCGAGAAGTCCGGCCCGAGGCGCTGCCGGGCCTCCTCCCGGATGCGCAGGATCTCCAGCTTGCCGGTGAGATAGGCCAGCGCCTGCCCGGGCATCACCAGGTACCGGTCGATCTCGGCGGCCAGGAACTCCGGCGGCATCGGCACGTGCTCGGTCATGTAGCTGAGCGCGCGCTCGCGGCTCCAGCCGAACGCGTGGATGCCGGTGTCCACCACCAGCCGGGCGGCGCGCATCAGCGACGCGCTGATCGAGCCGAGCAGGCCGCGGTCGTCGGCGTACAGCCCGGTCTCCTCGGCCAGCTGCTCGGCGTACAGGCCCCACCCTTCGGAGAACACCGGCAGGCTGCGCTGCCGCTGCAGGTCGGGCAGGTCGGTGAGCAGCTGGAGGCGGGAGAGCTGGAGGTGATGCCCGGGCACCGCCTCGTGGAACGCCACCGCCTCGATGTCCCAGCCAGTGCCGGCCGTGGGCCGCTCGGTGTTGAACCAGAACGTCCCGGGCCGCCCGCCGTCCTGCCGGGGCGGGGTGTAGTGCGGCGCGGTGCCGCTCACCGCCACCACGTCCGGCATCGGCGTCACCTCGCACGGCGGTGGCAGCGGCGCCGGGAAGAACTCGGCCGCCCGGGCCTCGGCCCGGCGCACGGCCGCCGCGGCCTGGCGCACCGCCTCGTCGGCGGGGATCTGCCCCGTCGAGTCGCGCAGCGCGGCACGGACCTGGTCCAGCCCGCTCAGCCCCAGGCCCGCGCCGAGCTGCCTGGCCCGGTCCTGCAGTGCGGCGATGTGGTCCAGCCCGGTCTGGTGCAGTTTCTCCGCGGACAGCGGCAGCGTGGTGTAGATCCGGATCGCCTGGCTGTAGTCCTGGTCACCGCCGGGCAGGTAGACCAGCCCGGCCTGGTCGCCCGGCCGGGCCCGGGGCAGCAGCTCCTTGACCGTCGCCAGCCACCTGGCCAGCGCCGGGTGCACGACCTGCTCGGCTACCGCCCGGCGTTCAGCCGCCCAGGCCGCCGCGCGCGGCCAGCCCGGCGGCGGCTGCGGGGCCAGCAGCGGGCTGCTGTCCGGGTCGGCCAGCACCCCCTCGGCCCAGCTGATGGCCTGCTCGGCCAGCGGGGCGACCGGCAGCCGGCCCTTGGCCGCCCCGGTGCGCAGCCGCTCGCTGATCTGGTCCAGCCAGCCGCCGCTGCGCCGCAGCCGGGTCAGGTAGGCCTCGGCCGCGTCCGCGTCGACCAGCACGGTCCGGGCCGCCACGGCCAGCAACGTGGCCGGCCCGGAGTACTGCATCGGGGTGACCGTGTGCTCCGCTGCGGCCAGGGCGATGCCCGCCAGTTCCTGGGTGACCGCCTCCCGGGCGCAGTCGGCGGTGACCGCCTCGGCCGGCGGCAGCGGCCCGGCGGCGATCGCGTCCGCGTCCTGGCGGAACTGCTCGAGTTCGGCCTGCCAGGCTTGCTGGCCCGCCGCGCTCTCGTCCGGGACCCGGTCGTCGAAACCGGTGATGCCGTACATGGTGGCGGCGAACGGGTTCTCTTCGAGCCAGCGCCGGTGCACCCGGCCGGCCAGGTCACGCGCTGCGGTCATGCGCCGAAGCATAGGGCGGATCAGTACCGCGCGGGTGCTGGCCCGGATCAGCCCGGCGGGCCGGCCGGCCTGGCCGGCCACCGGACGTCGAGCCGGTTACCCGGCCAGGCGCCGGGCGGCGTCGGCGATGTGCCGGGCGCTGAGGCCGGCCGCGTCGAGCAGCTCCTCGCTGGTGCCGGAGGTCGGCATCTCCCGGACCGCCAGATGGGCGACGGCCAGGTCGGCCCGCCCGGC
>DATCUG010000030.1:0-3253 GCA_036567525.1 Streptosporangiaceae bacterium
CGCGGGAAGCCAGCAGCGACCGCCACGGCTCGGCCAGCCGCGGCCCGCCGGAACCGGCCCAGCCGCCCTGCATGTGCTGCCGCAGCACTTCCCGCGCCGCCGCGATGGCGGGATCGCCGGCGGCCAGCGCACCCGCCGCGATCAGCGCGCCGATCGTGCTGTCCAGCGGCGCATCCTCGTGCGCCGAGAGCAGCATGGCCAGCCTGGCCTGCAGGTAGCGCCGCCCCGGATCCTGCTCGGCCACCGGCTCGGTCCACACGTCGATCCCGGGACCCGGTTCATCGACCAGCTCGATGCGCTGGCCGAGCACCTCGATCCACCTGGTGTCCAGGGCGAGCCCTGGCCGGGCCTCGAACTCGCCGGTCCACTCGGTGGGGCTGCCGCCGCCGGAGAAGTGCGCGGTCACCGGCCTCCCCCGGTCATCGGTGACGGTGAGCTGGCCAGGCACCCCGGCGCCCGCCATGTGCCCTGCGATCCCGTGCGGCCTGGCCCCGCCGTGCAGCGCAGCCGCGCTGATCCGGCCGAACCGGCCGCCCAGAGCAGCGGACGGGCGCATGGTCACGTGCAGCACGGTCGCGTCCGCGCCGAGCACCACGTAGTCGACCAGCAGGTTTCCCCACGGCTGCTCGATCAGCTGGCGGCAGCTCAGCGCACGGAACCGCCCCGGATCGCCGGGCACCGCCGCCGCGGCCTGCTGGGCCCTCATCCGCCGGTGCCGCCGGTGCTGCCAGCCTTCACCGGACCGGCAGGACTGCGCCAGGACGTAGTCGTCCACGATCGCCTGCGCCGTGGCCGCCGGCAATGCCCCCACCGCGACCAGCGCGTGTGCCACCGCGTCCAGCGGAGATTCCCACACCCCACCGTCGTCACCGCGGCTGTCGATGAGGAACTGCTCACCGGCCAGCCGCAGGTGCAGTTCCGCGTCGGACCCGGCCACGATGTCATGGTCCCACGGGATTCAGGACTGGCTGTCCACCAGCACGCGCCAGCCCCCGGGCCGCGTGCTACTAAATGGACGGTGCGGATACACGGTGCCCACTACACGGTGCCCACTACATCAGCGGGAGTACGTCATGGAGCTAGGCCTGCGCGGGCAGCGCGCGCTGATCACCGGGGGCAGCCGGGGCATCGGCTTCGCGATCGCCGAGTCACTGGCCGCCGAGGGCGCGGCGGTCGGCCTGGTCGCCCGGGACGCGGCGGGCCTGGCTGACGCGGCCGCCCGGCTGGCCCCGCACGGCGTGCCGGTGGCCACCGCCGCGGCGGACGTACTGGACCCGGTCGCGGTGCGGAGCGCGGTCGATGACATCGCCGCCCAGCTCGGCGGCCTGGACCAGCTCGTTGCCAACGCCGGCGGCACGGTGGGCTCGGGCAACCTGACCAGCGCCGGCCTGGGTGAGTTCACCGCCACGTTCGCGCTGAACGCCGGCCACGCCGCGGAACTGATCCAGGCCGGGCTGAGCCACCTGCGGGCCGCGGGCGGCGGCTCGGTCGTGATCATCTCGTCGATCACCGGGCTGCGCCCCGCGCCACGCACCGCGTACGCGGCGGCCAAGGCGGCCGAGATCCACCTGGCCGCGACGGCCGCGCAGGAACTGGCCGCGGACAACATCCGGGTCAACGCGGTGAGCCCCGGCTCGATCATGTTCCCGGGTGGCGGCTGGGACCAGTTCCGCGAGGCCAACCCGGAGGACTTCGCCACGTTCCTGGCCACCCAGTTCCCGTTCGGCCGGCTGGGCCACCTGGCCGAGGTGGCCGACGTGGTCACGTTCCTGCTGTCCGCGCGGGCGTCCTGGGTGACCGGCAGCAACATCGTGGTGGACGGCGGGCAGCGCTACCCGAGCGCCCGCCGGTTCAGCTGATGACGGGCATGAAACTTCACCTTGGCTGAACGCCAGTGCCGCGTTGCCCGGGTCTGGCCGGCACGATGATCGTCACGGCCGGTGCGGCGGCCGTCCCGGCCGCGGCGCCGCCGGGCAGGCCGAGCACCTGGCAGCGGCGCAGCCCGTGCCGTACCCACAGCGCGGCCGTCCACGCGCACAGCAATGCGTCGATCAGATCTTCCCGGTGCTTGTACGCGGCGTCGCCGAGCGGTGACGGTTCCGCGGTCAGCCGCCAGGTGACCGGATGCGAGTCCAGCCGCAGCGGCGGGTCGGCGGTGGCCAGCGCGCCGAGCCGCCGGATCAGCTCGTCGCAGTTCGCCGCGCGCTGCGGGCGCCACTGCGCCACCGGCAGCCGGCGGGGCGGGCGTTTGTACCGGGGCCGCTCCCGGTCGTAGCCGAGTTCGGCCGCGCCGACCAGCGTGCAGAACGGGTAGCTCTCGGACATCACCCGGCCGCTGGCCGGCGGCCCGGCGCGGCCGTCGGAGTACCGCCAGCCGGCCTCTTCGGCCAGGCTGAGCAGCCGGACCCCGGCCAGCCGGGGCGAGCGCAGGTTGGTGCTGTGCGCGCTGACCTTCCAGGCGCCGTAGCGCTGGCCCACCTGGGTCTCGCACAGCCGCTGCCCGGCCGGGTTGCGCACGATCAGGGACGCGTCCACGAACATCACCGCGTCCTCCCGGCCGGCGGCCGCCTGCGCCCAGGCCAGCGTGTCCGGCACGCCGCGGGTCCAGCCCGCGTCCAGGACCCGGCCCGCCGGGCCGAGCACCGCCACCCCGGTCTCGTTGGCCGGGAGATCGGCGCGGCCTTCCCGCCAGGCCAGGTCCACGCCGAGGAACCGGGTCACCGTCACCCGGTGAGGTTACGCTGGCTGGGTGGGCCGCCGGTTCGACACCATCCGCACCGAGCGGCTGCTGATGCGGCGCTGGCGGGACACCGACCGGGCGCCGTTCGCGGCGCTGAACGCCGATCCCGGGGTGATGCGGTACTTCCCGGCCACCCTGGACCGGGCGGCCAGCGACTCCCTGGTGAACGTCATCGAGGCCCGCTTCGATCACCAGGGGTTCGGGCTGTGGGCCCTGGAGCTGGCCAGCACGGCCGAGTTCATCGGCTTCACCGGGCTGAACCCGATGCCCGATGGCGTGCCCGGGGCCGGTGGCATGGAGGTCGGCTGGCGGCTGGCCCGTTCGGCCTGGCATCAGGGCTACGCCACCGAGGCGGCCACCGCGGCCGCCGATGTCGCGTTCAGCGGGGCCGGCCTGGCCGAGCTGTGGTCGATGACGGCGGTGCTCAACGAGCCGTCCCAGGCCGTGATGCGGCGCCTCGACATGACCCGGCACGGCTACTTCGAGCACCCTCGGATCGAGCCCAACCACCCG
>DATCUG010000031.1:0-22960 GCA_036567525.1 Streptosporangiaceae bacterium
CGGGTGATCAGCGGCAAGCGGATGGTGCAGAGCGCCACCGACATCTTCGTCGGCTGGGGCTCGCTGCATGGGCGGGACTACTACATCCGGCAGTTCCGCGACATGAAGATCATCCCGAAGGTCGAGGGAATCGCCCCCCGCCTGGCCGAGTTCGCCACCGCGTGCGGCGGGGCCCTCGCCCGCGCCCACGCCCGCACCGGCGACCCGGTAGCCATCGACAGCTTCATCGGGAAGGGCTCCAAGTTCACCGCCGAGATCAGCCGGTTCGCCGACCGGTACGCCGACCAGAACGAAAAGGACCACGCCCAGCTCGTCAAGGCCATCGCTGACGACACCGTTGAGAGCCTGCCAACCTGATGATCACTTGCGGACGCGGAAGCGAAGGATGGTGACGCCGTCCGACTGCGTGCTGTCAAGCGGTTCCAGGTCTATCCTCGCGAGACCCGGTGAGGAGTAGAACCGGATGCCGTCGCCGAGCAGCACCGGCAGGACATACACCTGGATCTCGTCCACGAGTCCCCGCCGCAGGCACTGACCGGCCACGTCGGCGCCGAGGATCTCCAGGTTCTTACCGCCCGCAGCCTCCAGGGCGGTCGCGACCGCTTCCCCGATGTCACCGGTGAGGTACGTGACACCCGGATCCGGCGGGTCCGGCGGCCTATGGGTGAGGACGAACATGGGTCCGGAAGAGGGATAACCTTCGCCCTTCGATGCTGACCCCCGCTCCCGGTCGGCTTCCATCCTGTTACCTACCTCATCGGTCCGCCGGCCGATGAGCAACTGGCGGGGCGACGGTGACGGGATGGTCAGGCAGTGGGTGGCTTCCGGTCCCGCAGTGAACGCCAAAGCCACGCCACTCCCCCGGTCGGGACGATCACCAGCGCCAGGGCAATCACGGTGTATGCGGTGAAGTGAGCCCATGACCGGTAATAGGCCGCCTCGGCGGCGAGGGCGAGCAAGAAAAGCAGGCTCAGCGCAAAAATCAGATAGCCAGCCCAGGCCCCGGTAGGCTCTTGCCGTCGCGTCTCGGGTTCGTCAGTGACCGTTCCTGGCAACCCAGTACGGCCCATAACTCGCACGGTACGTTAGCCAGCCCGGCCAGAAAAGACACCGCTGCAGACCAGCGAGCCACCAGTCGCCAGCAGGCCAACCGTGCTCCATTCGGCCCAGCCCAAGGCGCAATGTTCACTTTGCCTGGCGAGGGGTAGAGGCGCGGTACCCGAGCGGGAGGAGCGAGCTGCCATGCCATCCAGCAAGAAGAGCTCTGGCTCGGGGAACGGCCGCCGCCGCTCCCTGATTAGCGATGACGAGCCAGACAGAGAAGCTGGTGCTGAGCGCAGCCCGGAGGACCGGCAGACCAGGGCGGAACGCACTCAAGAAGCGCCGGGCGCCAGCAAGAACGGGCGGGCACGGGGCGGCAGCGCCAATTCGCAGCGCGCCCGGCAGGAGCGCGGAACGCGCGATGCCCGCTCTGGCTCGCCCATGCAGGGCCGCAACCCCAGCGACGAACCCGATGTATTCCTCGATGTGCCCAGGGTCCATGTTGGCGAGATCTACTTCGATGTGGACCGGCTGGATGCGCACCTATCCTTGCGCGCCAAGGTCGCGAACCTGGTGCAGATCATCGCCGGGGTGCATGTCCAGATCGGGAAGGTTGAGCTCGACATCAAAGAGGTGGACGCGGAAGCGCTGCTGAAGGTCCGGTTGGAGAACCTGTACGACATTCTGGACCGGACCCTCACCACCCTGGACCGCAACCCAGAAGTGCTGCAGGGCCTGCTGAACACCGTCGACTCGGCGGTTGATGACATTGGCCAGACTGCACAGCAGGCCCTCGGGCCTGGGGGCGCGGTCGGCCAGGCGGTCAACACGGTCGGCAACACCGCCCAGCAAGCCCTAGGGCCCGGGGGTGCAGCGACCGAGGCCGCACAGGGTGTCGGCGGTGCCGCGCAGCAGGCGGTCAGCCCGGGTGGGGCAGTGAGCGAGACCGCCGACGCGGCCGGCCAGGCAACTCAGGGGGTGAGCGGCGTAGCGGGCCAGGCGGCTCAGGGAGTGAGCGGCGCAGCGGGCCAGGCGGCTCAGGGAGTGAGCGGCACGGCGGGCCAGGCGGCACAGGACCTGGGGAACTCGGCCGGCCAGGCAGGCCAAGGCGTGGGCAGCGCGGCGGGCGAGGCCGAGCAGGGGGTGAGTGAAGCAGCCAACCGCCCGGCGACTGCCGCCGAGGCCCGCGGCACCAAACGCGGTACTAAACGGGGCACCGCCGCGTCCCGGTCGCCCAAGCGTGCCGCCAGCTCAACCTCGTCACGGGCACGCGGCTCGTCCAGCAGCGAGAACGGGTCCAGGCGGAAGACAGCCAAGGAACCGGCCAGGGCGAAGCGGGCTGCGAAGTGAACGATCGCAGAGATCGCCGTCCAGACTTCGAATTTGCGGCCAGCGCCCGCGCGCAGGAGGTCACCTTCCGCGTCGTGGGCGAGGTGGAGTGCCACACCGAGGGCACCGCGCGGGTTGAGCGAACCGGCCGGCGTGAAGGCCTGCCCCGCCCGGTTCGCCCGTACATCAGGTACACCGGCATTTACGTCTCGACCCACATCAGAGCGTGGCTGGAGGATCCGGCGTAGGCAAGCAAGCGTCTAGGAGCTGGCCCGCCTGTTCCGGTGGCGAAGCGCGTGATCCCGCTGCCGTATTTCCGTCGCGTAGCTGCTGGCGTGCTCGCTCATAGCCCGCAGCCGGACGGCACGGTTGGGGTGCTCATCAGCCAGCCGGGCCATGGTGGCCGCGATCCGCTCCTCGCTTACCGCGATTGCCTCAACTACTTCCGCCTGCTGCCGCCACAGGTCCTGGGACCGGGACTGGGCCTTCGCCGCCTGCCGCGCCAGTCTTTCCGCCACGAGCATCACGTCTCCGGCCATCACGAGCTCCTCCCAGCGGTGAGCCAGTCATCAGCTACCCGCCCAGACCAGGGCCAAGCCCAGTAGGCGCCGCGGCTGGACTGGGCGACATCCCAGGATTTTCGAGGGTCGTAGTGCGCAATTGGGTACGACGACTAGGTACATGTCACGAAACACCCCGGGGGGACAGGTAATGATCCGGAAGCTTGCGGTTGAGTTCCTCGGCACGGCGATCCTGGTGTTCTTCGCCGTCGGCGTGGCCACGCTGATGTTCGGCTTCAAGTTCGCCGGCGGCAGTGTGGCGGCCGGGGTGGTAGCCACCGCGCTGGCGTTTGGTCTGACGCTGCTCGCCCTGGTGTACCTGATCGGGCCGGTGTCCGGCTGCCACATCAACCCGGCCGTCACCATGGGCGCCCTGCTGACCGGGCGGATCAAGGTCACCGAGGCGGCCGCCTACTGGATCGCCCAGTTCGCAGGCGGGATCATCGGGGCGCTGGCGCTGTGGGGGACGTTCAGCACGTCACCGCTGTACCACCGCGCGGTGACCGGGCTGGGGGCCGACGGCTACGGCAGTCAGTCGATGATCCACATCGGGGCGGGCGGGGCGTTCATCTTCGAAGTCGTGCTCACGGCCGTGTTCGTCTTCGTGGTGCTGCGGGTGACCTCGGCCACCGCCAACCCGGCCACCGCGGCCATCGCCATCGGGCTGGGCCTGGCCGTCGTCCACCTGGTCGGCATCCCGGTCACCGGCACGTCGGTGAACCCGGCGCGCGCCCTCGGGCCGGCCCTGATCGTGGGCGGCACGGCGCTCAGCCAGGTGTGGCTGTTCATCGTGGCGCCGCTGGTCGGTGGCGTCCTCGCGGCCGGGCTGCACCGGGCGCTGTACCGCGAGGTGGATGCCGGGCTGGCCGCCGAGGCGCAGCAGCCCGGTGAGGACGAGGCTGAGGCGGCTCCGGCCGCCCGCGCGCACGGATAACCGGTTGCCAGCCGGCTGACCCGACGATCCGCCGGTGGCAGGCCGGCCGCCCGACACCTGGATTACGTTCCAGACCTGACCGCTGGCCCGGGGGCGCTGGCCATCCGGCCCGGGAACCTCACGCTGGGCTAGCTGGTCAGCCTGGCGGCCAGCAGGCAGATGTCGTCGGCGCGGGAGGCGGAGCCGAGCAGCGCGGCCTGCACCGCGGTGCAGGTCTGCTCCGCGCTGCGGGACGCGGCCGGGCCCATCGCCGTGGCCAGCGCGGTGAAGCCCTCACTGATGTCCCGCCGCCGGTCCTCGATCAGACCGTCGGTGTACAGCAGCAGCCCGCTGCCCGGCCCGAGCTGGCGGTGGCCGGTGCTGAACGTGCCGTCGCCGGGGGTGCCGAGCATGGCCCCGCTGCTGGTTTCCAGGTACTCCACCTGGCCCGAGGTGGCGGCGTAGACCGGGGCCGGGTGCCCGGCATTAGCGAAGCTGAACTCGCCGGTGGCCGGGTCGAGCACCCCGTAGACCACGGTGGCCATCGCGTCCGGCAGCAGCCGGGCCATGGCCGTATTGGTGCGGTGCAGCACGTCGGCCGGCTGGATCGTGTCCACCGCGTAGGCGCGGAGCAGGTTGCGCACCTGGGCCATGATCGACGCCGACGTGATGCTGTGCCCGACCACGTCGCCGACGGCCAGCCCGACCAGCTCGTCGCCGAGCGGGAACGCGTCGTACCAGTCGCCGCCGACCTCGACCCCGTCGGCACCCGGGATGTAGCGCACCGCCAGTTCCAGGCCCGGGATCTCCGGCAGGGTGTCCGGTAGCACCGAGTGCTGCAGCGTCTCGGCCACGGTGTGATCACGGGCGAACGTGTCCGCGTTGGCCAGCCCGACCGCCATCCGGCGGCCCAGTTCCTCCACCACGGCCACGTCCGCCCCGGTGAACGCGGGCCGGCTGGCACTGCGGCCGAGGGTCAGCACGCCCATCGCCCGCTGCCCGGCCATCAGCGGCGTGACCAGCGCGTTCTCCGGCTTGAGCCGGGCCCAGACGTCGCGGACCAGCGGGTTGGGCTCGGTCCGGCGGGCCAGCTGGGCGGCCACGTCGCGGAGCAGCGTGCTGGTCCCGGCGGCGTACGCGGCCTTGATCGTGAGCTGCCCGAAGCTGGGCACCGGCTCGTCCCGGAGATCGACGAACGCGATCTTCCCGGCCGGGTCACGGTACGCGATCGAGCTGGCCTGCAGCGCGCCGTCCCGGGTCGGCAGGAACACCAGGCAGTAGTCGGCCAGGCTGCGCACCATCTGGCAGGACACGTGGTACAGCAGCTCGTTGCGGTCCTGGGCGGCGGCCACCAGGTCGCCCGCCCGGAGCAGGAAGCTGAGCTGTTCCCGGGCCCGCTCGGCTTCGGCCCGGGCGGCCCGTTCCCGGGCCAGCAGGGCGGCCCGCTCCTCCTCGGCCCGCTGCCGTGCCGACAGGTCGACCACGTAGGTGACCCAGCGAAGTGGCTCGCGGCTGACTACAGCCGCGCCGACCAGCACCGGTACCCGGTGCCCGTCCCGGTGCACGTACTCCTTCTCATACGGCCGGAAGGCGCCGGCCTGCTTGAGCTGCTGCAGCGCGTCGGCATCGGCTGCCGCCCACTCCGGCGGCGTCACCCCCCGGTAGGAGATCTGGCCGGCCGCCACATCTTCGCGGCGGTAGCCGATGATGTCGAGGAAGGCGTCGTTGGCTTCGTAGACCTGGTCCTCGCCGACCAGGACCAGGCCCAGCACGTTGGACTCGCGCAGCCGGCCCATCAGCTCGGCGTCTTCGCGCAGGGTGACCTCGGCCCGGTGCTGCGTGGTCAGGTCCCGGAGCAGTGCGTAGGCCCGTTGCGGCTGGCCTGCCTCGTCCAGCGCGTCCGGGACCGCGGTAATGCCGAGCCAGCGCGGTTGGTCAGCCCCACGGTCCGGCCCGGACGGCACGCCGAGCACCACTTCACCGACCACCTTGCCGGTGCGCAGCGCCTGCACGACCGGGAACTCCTCAGCCGCGCACCGCGTGCCATCCTCGTGCATCGCGTTCCAGGCGGGCGGCGGCACCCCGCTGAGCGCCGCGCCGAGGTCCGGCCCGAGCAGATCGTGGGCGGCCTGGTTCATGCCGATGACCAGCCCGTCGGCGGCGTAGTGCACAACCCCGTACGGCAGTGTCTCGAACAGCGTGCGGAACCGCTCCTGGCTGGCGGCCAGCTCAGCCGCGAGTGCCGCCCGGTCCCGGCGGTCCAGCACGTCTTTGGTGACGTCGGACACGAAGATCAGCAGGCCGGCCACCGCGCCGCGGTCGTCGCGCACCGGCTGGCAGGCGTAGTCGATGAACACCCGGTCCAGCTCGCCGTCCCGGTCGATCCGCAGCTCGACCTCGTGACCGCGCCACGGCTGCCCGGCAGCCAGCAGCTCGCCGAGCTCATCGGAGCGGCCCTGGCCGGACAGCTCGGGCAGTGCCTCCCGGTAGGGCTGGCCGAGCAGGTCACGCCCGCCGAAAAGCTGCCGGTACTCGTCGTTCGCGTACTCGTAGACGAGGTCACGCCCGGCCAGGTAAGCGACCGCGGCTGGCGCACCGTCCAGCAGCGGCTGCAGCGGGGCCAGCAGATGGCCGCCGCCGTCGCGCGTACCCGTCGTCGATCCCACTACGCCCCCTGTGGCACTGCCAGTGGCCGATATGCAGCCTGGTTAGCCGGCTGCACCCGCTCCCCCGGTAGGTCACCGTTGGTCACCTACCCTACCCCGTGGCCGACCTGCGGGTATTTGATAGTAAATAGGACACGTTGCAACGATTATGTTGCGCCGCTTGCCGCCGCCCGGTTGTCCTGCCACCATCAGCCTCTGCCCCGGTACGGTCATCCCGCTTGACCGGGCCACCCCCACGGAGGCATCACCATGCGCCCAGCACTGCTCCGGGCCCTGGCCGCGCCGGCCGCGCTGGCTGCGCTGACCACGGTGGCGGCGTGCGGCGGTGGCGGGCACACCGCCGCGCAGAACTCCGCGTCAGCCACCCCGGCCGCGTCCAGGACGGCCAAGGCGCACGCGATCAGCCAGACCACCGCCCGGCCGCCGGCCATGGTCGGGGTGACCACCCGGGGCGCGCTGGTCGTGCTCAGCCAGGCCACCGGGGCGCCGGCCCGGACCCTGGTGCCCAACGGGGTGCTGGGCGACGAGATCTCAGTCTCCCCGGACCACCAGCTGGTCTACTTCAGCCGGCGGCACGGCTGCATCGACGACGTGTACTCGGTGCCGGTGAGCGGGGGCAAGCCGATCCTGATCTCCACCGGCAGCCTGCCCGCGATCAGCCCGGACGGCTCGGCGCTGGCGTTCGCCAGGCAGCCGCCGCTGGCCCCGCACTGCATGTCCGGCAGCGACATGTCCAGCCAGTTCAGCCTGGTCATCCACACGCTGAGCAGCGGAGTCGAGCATGTCTACCCGATGCTGCCGGCCGGCCAGACCTCGTCGCTGCCCGCCCCCATCTCACACCTGTCCTGGTCACCGGACGGCGCCCGGCTAGCCGTGTCGATCTCGGCCATCCAGGACAACGAGGGCTGGCAGATCGTGCTGCTGGACACCGGGACCGCGCAGGACTACATGACCGGCCCGGGAGACACGTTCGTGCCGGTCACCGGGGCCGATGCCCGGCAGAGCTACTGGCGTGAGGGCGTGTTCATGCCTAACGGCAACCTGTTCGTCAGCCGGGCCTGCTGCGCTGGGGTGCCAGTGCGCAACCGGTCCAAGCTGATGTGGGAAGTGACCTCGGCCGGCCGGCTCCGGCACGTGGTGGCCATCGGCTTCCCCGCCCTGCAGCACACCAGCCTGGCCGTGAACCGGTCCGGCAAGTGGCTGCTGTACGTGGCGGGCACCAACCTGTATGTGTCGCAGCTCGGCGCCCGGCCGCGCCAGCTGGGCGGCGGTCTTGCCGCCGCCGCCTGGATCTAGCTGGGCGGCGCGCAGCGCCGGGAGGTAGATGGTGCGGCCGTCCAGCCGGGCCTGCCGGGCGGCGGGCACCCGGGCCGCGATGTGCGCCGGCATCCTCGCCTCAGCCTCGGCCCACGGGACGAACTGGGCGTCGTCCAGTTCCTCTTCCTGGAGCCGGATGGGCACGTCGCGGCCGACCGTGCCGCCGTCGAACAGGTAGCTGACGACCGCCCGCGGCCGGGCCCCGTCCGCGGCCACCCAGTCCACCACGAGCAGGTCACCGGGCGGAATGTGCAGGCCCACTTCCTCGGCGACCTCACGGGCCGCGCCCTGGTGCGGCGCCTCGCCGTCCTCGACGATGCCGCCCGGGATGCCCCAGCGTGGCCGGTAGTTCGGCTTCACGATCAGCATCCGGTCCGCGGTATCGGTGATCACCATGCCGGCCGACAGGTACGCCGTGGGCAGGCTGGCGAACCAGTCGGCCTGGCTCAGCTTTGCGGGCACGCCCCGCACGCTACCCCGGCCCGGCGCAGCGCGCCGTCGGCGGGGTCGCCCAGGGCGGCCAGGTGCACGCCGATCCGCACCGGGATCCGGACCAGGTGGCCGTGGAGCAGGTGCGGCTGCTCCAGCGCGGCCGCCACCCGGCAGCGCAGCGCGCCCAGCGCGTCCGCGCCGATCCGCGGGGCCAGCACGGCGAACTGGCCGCCGCCCAGCCGGGCCACCGTGTCCTGTGCCCGGACCTGCGACCGGAGCCGGTACCCGATGGTGAGCAGCACCTCGTCCGCCGCGTCATGGCCGTAGCTGTCGTTGATGTCCGGGAGCTGGTCCACATCCAGGTACAGCAGGCCCGTCGACGGCGCGGCCAGGCCAGCCGGCACGGCGGCCAGGCCCACCGGGGCAGCGGCCAGGCGGGATGGGCTGGCGGGCTGGTCCCGGTGGCCGACCAGGGCCGCGCTGAGCCGGGTGCGCAGCAGGGCGCGGTTGGCCAGGCCGGTGAGCGGGTCGGTCGCGGCCCGGCCGGCCAGTTCCCGCTCAGCCACCATGCGCCGGGTGATGTTGAGGTGCGAGGCCACCGCGCCGGTCTTGTCCCCGGGCAGCGGGGTGATGCGGAGCAGGAACCAGCGGTCCACCGCCGGTGACGGGCAGGCGTACTCCAGTTCGCGGTGCATGGCCGCGCCGTCCAGCACGGCGCGCAGCCCGGCCGCGGCGGCCGCGGCGTCCGCGCAGCCGCCGGCCGCGGAACGCTCGCACAGCTCCAGGTAGTTCATGCCCACCCCGGTGGCCCCGGTCTGGCCGCCGTTGTCCACGGCGAACATCCGCCAGGCCTGGTTCACGGCCAGGATGTCCCCGGAGTGATCCAGCACGGCGGTCGAGTCAGGAAGCGCGTCGAGCAGGGCCCGGGCGAGCCCGTCGCTCTCCATCACAGACCTCCCAGCTAGACAGCCGACGGCAGGCAGCCGAGCATGGCTACCAGCAGCGATCCTAACTCGGGAGGATGAAGCGCCAGCTAGCGGCGGTGCCGGGCGCCCCCCCGGGCGGTCCCCCGGACGGGCCCCCGGGCGGGCCCCCGGGAGGGGACCCCGGCGGCGGCGCGGCCAGCACCGGGCCGGAACTCGGTGTGGTCCACATCGACCCGGGTCACGGCCAGGTAGGCGACGAAGCCGAGAATCACGACCGTGAGGTACAGGGCGACGTGGCCGCGGCCAAAGTCCAGGCCGCCATAACGGTGCGCGACCCCCATCCAGTCGGCGTACGAGGCGCCCAGCGGCCGGGTCAGCACGTAGGCGGTCCAGAATGCGACGACAGCGTTCAGCCGGAACTTCCAGTAGGCGAGGCCAGGGACCAGGATGGCCACGGTGAACATGATCCCGGAGGCCAGGAAGCCCAGCCCGAACGTGGTCGCGGTCAGGTCGCCGACCGCGGTGCCCAGCGCGAACGTGGCGCACACCGTGGCCCAGTAGAAGAGCTCGCGGCGCCGGGTGCAGATGCTGTGGATGGACAGCGTCCCCTCGGCCAGGTACCAGGCGGCGAACACCACGATCAGGCAGATCGCGAAGAACGCGCTGGACACCGAGTAGGGAATTCCGAGCTTGATGTGCAGCCCGTCGGCACACAGCGTGCCGAACACGGCCACCATGGACACCGCGAACCAGTAGATCCAGGCGTTGTACCGCCTGGCCCGGAATTGCAGCACCATGGCCAGCACGAACAGCGTGACGCCGACCACTCCGGCCAGCACCGGGCTGTAGTTGAGGGCCATGAAATCGGCGAACGCCTCGCCCATGGCGGTAGTGAGGATCTTGACAACCCAGAAGAAAATCGTGATCCGGGGAACCTTGCTGAACCTGTACTGTGCCGGCGCGGTCAACCCGCGTTGCCGGATCTCACGCGTGGCCACCGCGACAGGATGCCACATCAAACGTAACGGCTTTGCCAGCCTTAACCCAGAATTTGCCATCCCTGGGAAACGTGGCCCGGCTCCCCAGGGATGGCAATGACTGTTCTGGTCAGGTGCCCGGGACGTGTCCCCGGATGTAGACCGGCGTGCCCTTGGTCTCGTTGACGTAGACCAGCTTGTGGAAGAAGCCGGCGATGAACATCGGGACCCGCACGCAGCCGTGCGAGGCCGCATACAGCGGCACGAAGGTGTCGCCGTGAATGGCGTACGCGCCGCCGATGAAGAACACCGGGTTGTACATCTCGCCCAGCGGGACTTTCACCCAGCCCGGCGCGAACCAGTGCGCCCGGTAGTTGCCGTCCGGGGTGATGGCCGGGCCGCAGGTCGCCGAGGGGTCGCCCGGGCACGGGTAGTAGTAGCCGCCACCGGGTGAGATGTGGCTGATCAGCTCGGGCACGTTGTGCCGGTACACCACCAGGTAGCCCAGCGTCAGGTGCACCTCGACCCGCCAGCTGCCGCCCTTGGGCACCAGCACCATCGGCTGCTTCGGGTGCACCAGGGCCCGCTTCGTGTTCCGGGTGACGTTGTCCGGGGTGACCTTCGTCTGGATGCCCTGGGCCTCCTTGAACGCCCAGACGGCTTCCTCGGTGTTCGGGCCGTACTGTCCGTCCGGCTTGCCCGAGTAGTAGTGCAGGTAGTTCAGCCGCTCCTGCAGCCGCAGCACGGCGGCCCCGTGCGAGCCCGGGCCCAGCGTGCCCTTCGGGGGCACATACGTCGCACCAACGGCCAGGCTGGTGTGCGCGGCTGGCCTGGCCACCGCCGCTCCCGCCGGCCCTGCCTGGCTGAGCAGCCCGCCACCCAGCGCCGCCACCGCGCCGAGAGCCGCCACACAGTTCCGCACCGTTCGCCTCATCCACGGCTCCTTCAGCACGCTTCATTCCCTTATCGGAAATGTTGACCACTTCTACAGACGTTTAATCGCCGGCCCAGGTTGGCCACAGACCGGTAACGGAGGGGGGTTAGCGGGGCGGCTGAGCCGGACCCGCATACTGCCACATCCGGGCCGTGTGCTGGTGATCCCGCGCCGATGGTGGGGTAACCCACCGGGTAGAGTGCCGGTCGTGCGCACTTCGCGCTGGCAGGACTGGCCCGCCGCCCGGTTGCTGGCCGCCAAGCAGCGGGCCGGTACCCGGATCAGCGTGGTGATCCCGGCCCGGAACGAGCAGCGCACGGTGGGCCGGGTGGTCAGCACCCTGCGCCAGGCCCTGGTCACCGAGCTGCCGCTGGTCGACGAGATCGTGGTCATGGACTCCGACTCGACCGACGCCACCGGCAGCGTGGCCGCCCGGGCCGGGGCCACCGTGCACCGGGCCAAGGACGTCGCGCCGGAGCTCGGCACGTTCCCCGGCAAGGGCGAGGCGCTGTGGAAGTCGCTTCTGGTCACCCACGGTGACCTGCTGGTCTTCGTGGACGCCGACCTGACCCGGTGGGGCCCGCACTTCGTCACCGGCCTGCTCGGCCCGCTGCTGGCCGAGCCCCAGGTGCGCCTGGTCAAGGGGTTCTACGAGCGGGTCCGCACCGAAGACGACGGCTCCACCTCGACCGAGGGCGGCCGGGTCACCGAGCTGGTCGCCCGCCCGCTGCTCAGCCTGTGGTGGCCCGGCCTGGCCGGCGTGGTGCAGCCGCTGGCCGGAGAGTGGGCAGCCCGCCGGGATCTGATGGAATCGCTGAGCATCCCGGTCGGCTACGGCGTCGAGCTGTCCACCCTGCTGGACACCACCGCGCACTACGGCCTGGACGCGCTGGCCCAGGTGGACCTGGGCTCCCGGGCGCACAAGCACCAGGCCGACCACGACCTGGCCGTGATGGCCGCCGAACTGCTGGTGGTGGCCGAGGCCCGCCGCGACCCGCCAGCGGCCGCCCCGGCGGACGCCACGCTGCGCCAGTTCGTCCGGGAGAACGGCACCGCCCGGCCCCGCTTCCGCCCCATCCCAACCCGCGAGCGCCCGCCCCTGGTGACCGTGCGGAACGCCGCGGCCGGCCCGGACCGGCCGGCGACTTAGCATGCCGAACGCCAGTCCCCCGCACTCGCTGCACCTCGGCGCGCAGGCCTACCCGCCGAACCAGCGGCTGATCATGGCCATCGTCAACCGGACCCCGGACTCGTTCTACGACAAGGGCGCGACCTGGGACGAGGCCGCCGCGCTGGACCGGGTGCATCAGGTGGTGGCGGACGGGGCCGACATCCTGGACGTGGGCGGCGTGGCCGCCGCGCCGGGCGCCCCGGTGGACGTGGCCGAGGAGATCCGCCGCACGGTGCCGTTCGTGGCTGCCGTCCGGGCCGCCTACCCGGACCTGGTGATCAGCGTGGACACCTGGCGGCACGAGGTGGCCCGGGCCGCCTGCCAGGACGGCGCCGACCTGCTGAACGACACCTGGGGCGGCCAGGATCCCGGGCTGCCCGCCGTCGCGGCCGAGTTCGGCGCCGGGCTGGTCTGCGCGCACGCCGGCCCGCTGGCCCCGCGGACCCGGCCGTTCCGGGTGGCCTACGACGACGTGATGGCCGAGGTGCTGGAGCACACGCTGGGCCTGGCCGCGCGGGCGGTGGCGGCCGGGGTGGAGCAGGACCGGATCCTGATCGACGCGGCGCACGACTTCGGCAAGAACACCTGGCAGTCGCTGGAGGTGACCCGGCGGCTGGGCGAGATGACCGGCACCGGCTGGCCGGTGCTGGTGTCGCTGTCCAACAAGGATTTCGTCGGCGAGACGCTGGACCAGCCGCCCGCCGGGCGGCTGACCGGGACGCTGGCCACCACGGCGATCTGCGCCTGGCTGGGCGCCCGGGTGTTCCGGGTGCACCAGGTGGCCGAGACCCGCCAGGTACTCCGCATGGTCTCCGCCATCCAGGGTGAGCAGCCGCCGGCCCGCACCGTCCGCGGGCTGGCCTGAGTTGATCACCGCTGCTGCGCCATGATTACGGCAGCTACGCTGTGTCCCTGGCCGCCGCTGCTGGTCCGCGAGCTGACCGGCGCTGATCCCGTCGTCCCCGAACTGCGCGACGCGTGCGCCGCCGCCGTCGCCGATCTGCTGGCGGGCGGCCCCGGACTGGTCGCCGTGGTCGCCCCCGGCTCGTCCACGACTACCTGGCCGGCTGACGGCCGCCTGAACGTCGCCGCCTTCGGCGGTCTCCCGCCCAGCTCCCAATCCGGCATATGTAGGCCTGGCGCCGACGGCTCCGTACCAGACATAGGTAGCCCGGCACCAGGCACTGGCGTTCAGTATGAAAGACCTGCGCTGCCACCGGCCGCCGGGATGGGGGCCTACCTGCTGGACCAGGCCGCCTACCAGGGGCCCCGGGTGATCTGGACGGTCAGCGAGGACGAGACGCCGGCCGGCTGCCGGAAGCTGGGCGCGGAACTGGCCGCGGCGGATGCGCGAACCGCGCTGCTGGTGCTGGGCGACGGGAGCGCGCGGCGCGGGCCGAAGGCGCCGGGCGCGTTCGACGAGCGGGTGGCCGCGTTCGACGCGGACGTGGAGCGGGCGATCCGGGCGGCCGACCTGGACGCGCTGCTGGCCGTGGACCCGGCGCTGGCCCGGGACCTGATGGCGACCGGCCGGCCGGCCTGGCAGGTGCTGGCGGGCGCGCTGGCCGGGACGGACCCGGCCGTCCAGGTCCGTTACGCTGACGATCCGTTTGGCGTCATGTACCTGGTGGCCAGCCTGATGCCGTCACTGCGCTGAGTCACTCGCCCGGGATGGCGGCCGCCGCTGAGCCGCGGGTCACCCCGCCGCCGCCGGTCAGCCGGGCCGCGATGACCACCGGGATCACGGTGAGCAGCAGCACCCCGACCACCACCACGTTGACCTCGGGCAGCTGCTGGCCGAGCCGGATCGCGCCGAAGATCCACAGCGGCAGCGTGTTCTGCGCGCCCGCGGTGAACGTGGTGACGATCACCTCGTCGAAGGACAGCGCGAACGCGAGCAGCGCGCCGGAGATCAGCGCGGTGGACAGCATGGGCAGCGTCACCGTGCGGAACGCGAACCAGCCGTGCGCGCCCAGGTCGGCCGAGGCCTCGTACATCGAGCCGGACATCCGGCGCAGCCGGGCCAGCACGTTGTTGTAGACCACCACGATGCAGAACGTGGCGTGCCCGATGATGATGGTCAGCAGCGACAGCTGGATCCCGGCGAAGCTGAACGCCGAGTTCAGCGCGATGCCGGTGATGATGCCGGGCAGCGACAGCGGCAGCACCAGCAGCAGCGACACCGATTCCCGGCCGAAGAACCGGAACCGGTGCACGCCGAACGCGGCCAGCGAGCCGAGCAGCAGCGCGATGGCCGTGGCCACCAGGGCGGCTTTCAGCGACAGCACCAGGGCCGCCCGCACCTGCGGGTCGTGCCAGGCCACCGAGAACCACTTGGTGCTGAACCCGTGGATCGGCCAGGTCTGGATGTTCGACGCGTTGAACGCGTAGACGCAGATGATGACGATCGGCACGAACAGGAACAGCAGCACCCCGGCGACCCAGATGCGCAGCCCGATGCGGGCCAGCCGCCCCTCCATCACAGGGACTCGAACGCGCCGGCCAGCCGCGCGCCGAGCAGGTAGACGATCATGATCACGATGGGCACCACGGCCAGGGCGGCGGCGAACGGCAGGTTGTTCGCGGTGCCCAGGTTGGAGTAGATGACGTTGCCGATGAAGTTGGAGTTCGCCCCGCCGATCAGCAGCGGCGTGATGAAGTCGCCCAGGGTGAGCGAGAACGTGAAGATCGAGCCGGCCACCACGCCGGGCAGCGCCAGCGGCAGCAGCACGCTGCGCAGCGTCCGCCAGTTCCGCGCGCCCAGGTCACCGGACGCCTCGAGCAGCGAGTCCGGGATCCGTTCCAGCGCCGCGTACACCGGGACGATCATGAACGGCAGCCAGATGTAGGAGAACACCAGCCACATCGCGGTGTTGCTGTAGCCGATGTTCACCGGGCCGGCGCCGATCTTGGTGAAGAACCAGCTCAGCGTGCCGCCCTTCTGCAGGATCACGATCCAGGCGTAGACCCGGGCCAGGTAGCTGGCCCACAGCGGCAGCAGCACCGCGGTGAACAGCAGCTGGCGGCCGCGCGGGGTGGCCAGCCGGGCCATGTAGTAGGCGAACGGGAAGGCCAGCACCGTGTCGGTCACCGTGACCAGCGCGGCCATCCCGACGGTACGGCCGATGATGGTCAGGTACGTGCTGGTGAAGATCTGCTGGAAGTTGGCCAGCGTCCAGCTGTGCTCGAGGTTGTTGGTGAACGGGTTGACCGTCCAGAACGCGGTGATCAGCATGACCACCAGCGAGGCCAGGTAGATGACCAGGAACCAGGCCAGCGGCGGGCTGAGCGTCAGCGTGGCGCGGAGCCAGGCCCGGCGCCACAGCGCGGCGGAGACCCGGGCCGTACCCGGGGTGGGTACGGCCCGGCGCTCCCTGGTGGCAGTCGCGGTCATCCGGTGATCTGCGTCCAGGCGCTCACCCACTGCTGGAACGGCACGCAGTCGTTCTTGCCGTTACCGCACTGGGCCAGCGGGGTCTTCCAGAACTTGATCGTGTTGAAGTAGGACTCCGGCGCGTTCGCGTGGTAGGCCGCGCACGAGCCCTTCTGGATGCTGTCCATGATCGGGCAGGCCAGCTTGTTGGCCGGGGTCTCGCCGAAGTAGTCCGCCTCCTGGGCCTGCACCTTGGGCGTGGTCACCCACTGCATCCACTTGTAGGCGCAGTTCGGGTGCGGCGCGTGGGTGGCCAGCATCCAGGTGTCGGCCCAGCCGGTCGCGCCCTGGGCCGGGATGATGCCTTCGACCTTGTCGCCGTTCGCGTTCAGCGTGTTGGCCTGGTACGGCCAGGCCGCGCCGACCACCGTGGTGCCGCTGGAGAACAGCGAGATCTCCTGCGAGGCCAGGTCCCAGTACTTCTTGACCAGCGGCTGCTGCTGCTTGAGCAGCGCCACCGTCGCGTTGAACTGCGGCTGGGTCAGCTCGTACGGGTCGGTGATGCCCAGGCTGGGCTTGATCTTGGACAGGTACAGCGCGGCGTCCGCGATCTGGATCGGGTTGTTCGGCACGGTGATCTGGCCGGAGTACTGCTTGTTGTAGAGCACCGACCAGGAGTCCGGCGCGGTGTGGAACGCCTTCTTCGAGTAGAGCAGCACGTTCGGGCCGAACTCGTAGGACACGCCGTAGTGCTTGCCGCCGATGGTGTTGAACGGCGGCGACTGCAGGAACGGGTGGAAGTTCTTCCACTGCGGGATCAGGTTGATGTTGACCGGCTTCACGTCGCCGCCGTAGATCAGCCGCAGGTCGGCGTCGCCGGACGCGGACACCAGGTCGTACTGGCCGCCGCCGCCGTTGGCCATCAGCGACACCATCTCGCTGGACGACCCGGCGTACTTGACGCTGACCTGGCAGCCGGTGGCCTTCTGGAACGGGCTGACCCACTGCGGCTGGGCGTACCCTTCCCAGGCGATCAGGTTCAGCTTGCCCTCGGTCTTGCCGACCGAGGACGGCACGGCCGTGCCTGCCTGCGGCGGGGTGAGGCCGGCCGTGGCGCCGCCGCCGCCCGAACTGCTGCCGCCCGATGAGCTGTTCCCCGAGGAACCGCAGCCGGCCACCAGCACCAGGGCGGACAGCGCCGCGAGCAGCGCGCCGCCCAGCGTCCATCTCCTCATGACTTTTCCCTCTTCCCCTCCGCGGGACCCGGCGCGGCCTGGCCCGTGATTTCGTAGGTCTGGTCGTCCCGCCAGGCGACCCTGATCGCGGTGCCCCGCGTGCCGAGGGCGTCGGCTGCGGCGCCGTCCAGGTTCTGCCGGACCGCGGTGAGCTGGCTGCCATCGGCCAGTTCCACCAGGTAACGGGTCAGCATGCCGAGGTAGACGACGTTCTGGATGCGGCCCTGCTCTATGTGGCTGCCGGCCGGCGCCGCTGGGTCGTCCCCGGCCAGCAGCCGGATCTTCTCCGGCCGGATGGTGAAGTGCCGGCCGTCGCGTTCCAGCAGATTGGAGATGCCGATGAAGCCGGCCACGAAATCGCTGGCCGGCTGCTCGTACACCTCGACCGGCGTGCCCAGCTGCTCGATGTGGCCCTGGTTGAACACGGCCAGCCGGTCGCTCATGGTGAGCGCCTCTTCCTGGTCGTGCGTGACGTACACGAACGTGATGCCGACCTCGCGCTGGATCCGCTTGAGCTCCAGCTGCATCTCCTGGCGCAGCTTGGCGTCCAGCGCGCCCAGCGGCTCGTCGAGCAGCAGCACCTCGGGCTCGTTGACCAGCGCCCGGGCCAGCGCGACGCGCTGCCGCTGGCCGCCGGACAGCTGGACCGGCTTGCGGCCGGACAGCCCGGACAGCCGGACGATGTCCAGCGCGGCCTCGGCCCGGCGCTGCCGCTCCGCCTTGGCCACCCGCTTCACCCGCAGCCCGTAGGCCACGTTGTCCAGCACGCTCATGTGCGGGAACAGCGCGTAGTCCTGGAACACGGTGTTCACGTCGCGCGCGTACGGCGGCTGCCGGGTCACGTCCTGGCCGCCCAGCTCGACCCGGCCGGAGTCGGGCCGCTCGAAGCCGGCGATCAGCCGGAGCAACGTGGTCTTGCCCGAGCCGGATGGGCCGAGCATGGTGAAGAACTCACCCTCGGCGATCTCCAGGTCCACCCCGGCTACGGCGGTGACCTGCCCGAACGACTTGTGCAGCGCGCTGAGCCGGACCGCCGCCCTGGCCCCGGCCGGGGCGGGCGGGGCGGATCCGAGCACCGCCGCTTCATCGTGCATATTTGCTGTCATCCTCTGTCCTGCGGCGATCGTTTCCGTAACATACATTCCTAGATGTTTTAGCTGTCAAGCTGGTCCCCCGGACCGTTAGAGAACTGAGGCTGGCGTGCCCCCCCGTCCCGCTCTGGCCACCGTCCGGTCCCGCACTGTTTTTGCCCCGCTGGACGCCGGCGGCCGGGCCGAGACCGTGGCCCGGCGGCTGGTCCAGGCCATCACGCTCGGCCTGCTGCTGGACGGCGAGTGCCTGCCCGCGGAGAGCGAGCTGGCCAGCCAGTTCGGCGTGTCGCCGGTCACCCTGCGCGAGGCGCTGGCCATGCTGCGGCAGATGGGCCTGGTGCAGACCCGGCGCGGGCGGCAGGGCGGGTCGTTCATCCGGGCCCCGGACCAGGCCCAGGACGGGTATCTGGAGGCCCAGCTCCGCCTGCTGTCCGTGCACGAGCTGCAGGACATCGGCGACCACCGGGCGGCGGTGGCCGGCGCGGCGGCCGGGCTGGCCAGCCAGCGCGCGCTGGACAGCGACGTGGCCGCGCTGCGCGAGCACGTCGCCCGGCTGCGCGGGGCGGCCGGGCGGACCGAGCGGCGCCGGGCCGATGCCCGGATCCACATCGAGATCGCGGCGGCGGCCCAGTCCCCCCGGCTGACCCGGCAGGAGATGGACCTGTGGTCCGAGGTGGGCGACCTGGTCTGGCTGCCGGTGACCGGGGACCTGGTGGCGGCGGTGACCGCGGAACACGAGGCGCTGGTGGACGCGATCAGCCAGGGCGACCCGGACCAGGCCCGGCGGCTGGCCGAGCAGCACGTGCTGGCCGAGACCGAGCGGCTGATCAAGCGCCGTCTCGGGATGGAGCCGTCATGACGCAGCGCACCAATGAGGCCGGCCCGACGGGCGGGGGCGCGGCGCTGCTGGCCAGCATCACGCAGCGGATCGGCCGGGTGTTCGGCCACGTCGAGGAGATCGGCGTGGCCGCCGAGTCGGTCTTCGCGGCGGCCCGGGTGGCGGGCCGTGAGGTGCGCCGGGCCGACCTCGCGGTGCTCCGCCCGCTGGTCGCGGACGTGCTCCGGGAGCAGGCCGGCCTGGCCGCCGGGGCGGGCGTGGTGCTCGCGCCGGACGTGGTGGCGGACGCGCCCCGGTGCATCGAGTGGTGGTGGGCCGACGCCGCGGCCCGGATCAGCCGGCTGCACGTGGACACCGATCCCAGCTCGGCCGAGTGCTACGACTACACGACGACCGAGTGGTACCGCGAGCCGGAACGCACCGGCCGCCCCGCGGTGGCCGGCCCGTACGTGGACTTCATCTGCACCCGCGAGTACACGTTCACGCTGGCCGTCCCGGTCTACGACGCCGGGCGGTTCCGCGGCGTGGCGGGCGCGGACATCCTGGCCGGCCAGCTGGAGCGGCTGCTGCTGCCCGGACTGTCCGACCTGGGCCGGGTGGCGGTGCTGGTCAGCGGGTGCGGCCGGGTCATCGCGTCGAGCAGCGCCAGCATCCGGCCGGGCGCCGTGCTGCGCGGCCCGCAGCGGCCGGACGGGCTGGTTCCGGTGGCCGGGCTGGTTCCGGTGGCCGGGCTGGTCCCGGTGGGCGGGCTGCGCGAGCTGCCGTGGACCCTGCTCAGCGCGACCTGAGCATGAGCCTGGCTACGCCGGGTAGTTGCCTGTTAGGGCACGGCCCGGAAGGTGGTCACCGGCGATGAACGCAGTGGAGAAGCTGGTCCATCGGGTGGACCACATCCAGCAGGACCGGCCCTGGCTGGCCTTCCCGGTCGCGGTGTGGAAGAAGTTCGGCGACGACCAGGCCGGGAACCTGGCCGCGCTGATCGCCTACTACGCGTTCGCCTCGCTGTTCCCGTTGCTGCTGGTGCTGGTCACCGTGCTCGACATCGTGCTGCGCAGCAACCCGGGCCTCAAGAAGCAGGTAGTCGACTCCGCGTTCAGCCAGTTTCCGGTGATCGGGCCGCAGCTCAGCGGCGATCCGCACGCGCTGCAGGCGACCGGGCCCGCGCTGGTCATCGGGCTGATCCTGACGTTCCTCGGCGCGCGGGGCGTGGCCGGTGCGGCGCAGAACGCGCTGAACACCGTCTGGGGCGTGCCCATGTACAAGCGGCCCGCTTTCCCGTGGTCGCTGCTGCGCCAGATCAGCCTCATGGTGGTGGTCGGGGTCGGGCTGATCGCCAGCACCATCCTGTCCGGGCTGGCCGGCAACGTGCCGTTCCTCAGTGGCGCCACCGCCCAGGTGGGCACGATCGTGGTCTCCCTGGTGCTGAACGTGGGCGTGTTCTGGCTGGGCTTCCGGCTGGCCACGGTCAGCGACATCGGCACCCGCACCATGCTGCCCAGCGCCGCGCTGGCCGCCGTGATCTGGCAGATCCTGCAGCTGCTGGGCACCTCGCTGGTCCACCGGCTGGCCGGCAGCTCGTCGGTATATGGCGTGTTCGGCCTGGTCATCGGCTTGCTGGCCTGGCTCTACCTGGGGGCTGAGCTGACCTTGTACGCGGTGGAGGCGAACGTGGTCGCGGTCCGGCGGCTGTGGCCGCGTGCCCTGGCCCCGCCGCCGCTCACCCACGAGGACGAACGCGCGCTCAACATGTACGCGAAGAGCCAGGAGCGCCGGCCAGAGCAGGACATCGAGAGCCACTTCACCCCGCCCGGGGAAGCCCAGCCCGAGCCGGGCCAGCCCGAGCGGAGCGAGCCTGAGCCGGGCCAGCCCGAGCCGAGCGAGCGGAAAGCGTCCTAGGGCTGCCGCCAGAGCAGCACGCCGCCCGCCCGGACCGGGGCCCGCCCGGTGAGCTGCTGGACGAACCGGACCAGAGCCGCGCGGGCGCCCGGCCCGGCCACGATCGCGCTGGCCCGCCAGTACGCCATGTCCCGGCCGAACTGGGCGCGCAGCGCCGGGGTCACCCGCGGCGCCGGGGTGCCCTGCTGGATCTGGATGAACGTGCTGGCCGTCGGCACCGGCCCGGGCCCGCCCATGAACGCCTGCCCACCGGGAGCCGGCCCGATGAAGTAGCCACCCGGCATCTGGAACGACATCTTGGCGGCGGCCTGCCAGGCCAGCGGCTGGGTCTGGGTGGCGGTGGGGAACGGCAGGACGACGACGGTCCGGCCGGCCGGCAGCCAGCGGGCAGTGGCGTTAAAGAAGAACGGGATTGTGCTGGCCGGGGTGACCGGATAGGGGCGCGGGGCCAGCGGGGCCAGGCAGACGGCGGCCAGCGCGGCGGCCATACCCCAGCGGGCCCGGCCCCCGTGGGCCAGCAGCCAGTCCAGGGCGAGCGCGAGCAGCCCGGCCGCGGCCAGCGCGACCACGAACGCGAACCGGTCGGGCAGCGCGGAGCCGAAGATGGGCCAGTGCTCGGCGATCCCCCAGGGCAGCCGGACCGCGGTCAGCCGGCCGTTCACCAGCAGCGGGCTGCCCAGCGAGAACAGCGCGAAGATCAGGCCGGTGCCGAGCAGCAGCCGCGGGTACAGCTCGGTGATCCGGAGCAGCCCGGTGAGCAGCGCGGCCAGCAGCAGCGGCAGCCCCAGATAGGCCAGGTACTCGGCCGGGCCGCCGCCGTAGTGCGCGGCGAACGCGGCGCTGCCCGGGGTGGACAGCCAGAACCGGTGCGACGGCTCGATGAAGCCACGCAGGTCGGCCTCGAAGAAGGAGAGCGTGAACGGGGTGCCGTGCTGGTGCAGCGGCCCGGCTAGCTGCAGCCACAGCGGCCCGGCGCAGGCCACCAGGAACACCACGGCCGCGACCGCGCCACCGCGGGCCAGCCGGGCCAGCCCGGCCCGGGTGACCGTGCCCGGCGCGGTGAGCAGCAGCAGCGCGCCGCACGCCACCACGACCAGGCCGGCCTGGAACAGGATCTCCTCGGAGATGAACAGCTGCCCGGCGGCGGCCAGGCCAAGGGCCAGCCCGCCGGCCAGCGGCCCCCGGCGGCCGGTGGCCAGGTCGTGCACCAGCATGAGGATGACCGGCAGCAGACCGATCAGCACCAGGTCCAGGTGGCCGAGCCCGGCGGCCAGCACGGCCGGGGAGAAGCCGAACACCAGCCCGCCCACCGCGGCCGCCCACAGGCTGGCCACGAACCGGCGCAGCAGCGCGAACGCGCCCACCGGCCCGGCGGCCAGCCCGAGCACGAACAGCGTGTTATACGCGGCCAATGGGCCAGCCAGCCAGGTCACCGGGGTCATGATCAGGGCCGGCACCAGCAGCGGGGTGTTCCACATCCCGTTGACCCCGGCCGGCGCGTTCATGGTGGCGAACAGCAGCGGGTCGTGCCCGTGGGCCACCGCCCACGGCCCGTGCACCAGGTACCACTCGAACAGCCGGACGTCGTCCGGGTTCCCGGCGATCATGCGCTGCCCGAAGCCGCCCAGCAGATGCCAGGTCAGGTACAGCGAGATGAGCAGCGACACCGCGCTCAGCGCGGCATAAGCCCGCAACTCCGGGGTGGCCCGCCTCGCCCACCGGCTCAGTGCGGCAGGCTCAGCCGCCGGGACGAGAGTGTCCGCGCTGTCCACATGTCCTAGTGTCCCAGGCCCGCAACCGCCCGGATGAAACATCCACGAGCACCGCACCCAACTCGGCACCCGCCCGGTGGCCGCAGGCACCTAGTGCGAATGTGTGCCGAAACCGTCGCTGGAACAGCGGTTTGAGCACACATTCGGGGCGTCGCCCCGCGGGATGGCCACCGGCCCGGTACGGGGCCGGCTCGCTGGGACTGGTGGGGTCGACGAGCTGGTTCGGTCAGTCGCCAGGCGGGGCAGGCGCGGCGCCCCGGGTGTGGGCGCCGGGGCGGTGGGCGTCGCCGGGGCGCTCGCCGTTGGCGGCGCGCTGGCGGAGGCGCTCGCGCTGCGGGCGGACCGTGTACTTCGGGTCGCGGGCCGACGCGCGGCCAGCCTCGAAGATGCCGAACCTGGTCAGCGCGGACGAGGTGACCAGGGCCGCGCCGGACAGCGCGGCGGCCAGCCGCTGGCCCCGGCCCGGGCGCAGGCCGCCGGACAGCACCG
>DATCUG010000032.1:0-9225 GCA_036567525.1 Streptosporangiaceae bacterium
CGTGCGGGGCCGCCCGCCCGGATGCCATCAGCCGGGCACTGACCGTCAGCCGCGGTGGTGCCAGTGATGCCAGTGGTGCCAGTGGTGCGCGGGCCGGGCGTGGCGGACCACCAGTGGCGCGGTTTCGGTGTCCGGGCCGAGCGCGACCTGGATGTCATAGCTGCCCGCCGCGGTGCCGGCCGGGACCCGGCCCGGGCCGCACAGCCGGCCGGCCGCGCTGGCCCGGGCCGCGCCGATGACGGTGCAGGTCCCCGCGCTAGCGCAGAGCGACACGGTGCCCGAGGTGGATGGTGTCCAGTTCATTCCGGACACATGTACTGAACGCCCCGGCCGGGTGGCGGCCGTACCGGGCATCAGCGTCGGTCGTGGCGTAACCGTCCGGGTGACAGACGGCGGTGCCGAGGTGAAAGTGCACGTCACCGGGATGGTCAGGAGGAGCTGACGACGCTGCTGACCGCGGCCGGCGTCGAGTCGAAGGTGCAGCTCACCGGGATGGTGATGCCGAGCACGACGGTGTCGAACGAGAAGTCGCCCAGGGTGAACGTGGCCGTGCCGGCCTGGTCGGGTGTCCAGGTCCCGGATTCGGTGACGGTGACGCTGCTGCCGTTGGCCACCGCACCCTGCGAGCCCGCCGTCACGGTGACCGGGTTCTCGGCTGTGCCGGTGGTCGCGATGGCCTGGGTGAAGCTGTTCACGTCGCTGAGGTCGTACCCGGAGCTGTTGCTGAACGAGAACGACACCGTCACGTTGACGGTGTCGCCGACCACCGCGGTGGCCGGGATCTCGACATCGAACGAGGACGGGCCGGCCTGGGCGCTGGTGTACGGGTTGGTGCAGGTGGTGCTGGAGCTGATGGTGTCGGCGCTGGCTGGTGTCACGGACAGTAAGCCGCCCGCGCCGGCCGCGGCCAGGGCCGCGGCGCCTGCCAGCAGCCGCTGCACACCGGTGTTGATCATGGTCTGGCTCCCTTCGGGTACCGGAAGTAGAACAAGTTCTACCTGTCGACAGACGATAGTTGCTTCTCGCCGGAAAGGCTCGCCAGCCATTCCTGACTTCACCGGTAAGGTGTCTGGTACCTAAGGAAATAGGATCGGTGCCGGACACTAACCGCCATTAGGAAGATTGGCTTACAGATTGTGCCGGAACGATAAGACTAGAACGTGTTCTCGATGCTATGCGAGAGCCGGGCGGCCGGCCCCCCTACGCTGTCGACCGTGGATCTTGCGCACTGGCTCGGCCAGGCGGTACGCGCCATCGATGACTGGTCGGACAGCTTCGGCCCATATCAGCCGCACCCGTCGCTGCGGGTCAGCGACGAGCGGTTCGCCGCGGCGTTCGGCGAGCTGACCGCGCGGCTGACCGACAACTACCCGTTCTTCCACCCGCGGTACGCGGGCCAGATGCTCAAGCCGCCGCACCCGGCCGCGGTGGCGGGCTACCTGGCCGCCATGCTGATCAACCCGAACAACCACGCGCTGGACGGCGGCCCGGCCACGGCCCGGATGGAACGCGAGGTCACCGCGCAGCTAGCCACCATGTTCGGGCTGGACCGGCACCTGGGCCACCTGACCACCAGCGGCACCATCGCCAACCTGGAGGCGCTGTTCGTGGCCCGGGAACTGCATCCGGGCCGGGGCGTCGCGTTCAGCGCGGACGCGCACTACACGCACGGCCGGATGTGCCACCTGCTGGGTATCGAGGGATACCCGGTGCGCACCGACGCACAGGGCCGGATCGACCTGGACGCGCTGGCCGGCCTGCTGCGCACCGGCCAGGTCGGCACCGTGGTGCTCACCGCGGGCAGCACCGGGCTCGGCGCGGTGGACCCGATCGACGCGGCCGTCGGGCTGTGCGACCAGTACCAGGTGCGGCTGCACGTGGACGCGGCCTATGGCGGCTTCTTCACCCTGCTGGCCGGGGCCGGCGGCCGGGCTGGGCTGCCCGCCGCGCCCTGGCGGGCCATCGCCCAGTGCGATTCGGTGGTGGTCGATCCGCACAAGCACGGGCTGCAGCCCTATGGCTGCGGCGCGGTGCTGTTCCGCGATCCCAGCGTGGGACGGTTCTACCTGCACGACTCGCCGTACACCTACTTCACCTCGGACGAGCTGCACCTGGGCGAGATCAGCCTGGAGTGCTCCCGGGCCGGGGCGTCGGCCGCGGCGCTGTGGCTCACGTTCCGGCTGCTGCCCCCCACCCCGGACGGGCTCGGCCAGGTGCTGGCGGCCGGCCGCCGGGCCGCGCTGGACTGGGCGGCGCGGCTGGCCGAATCGGCGGTGCTGGACCTCTACCAGCCGCCCGAGCTGGACATCGTGACCTACTTCCCGGTCACCGAGCCGGCCACGCTGCGGCACATCGACCAGGCGTCGGCGCGCATCCTGCAGGCCGGCATGGACGGCCCGGATCCCGTCTTCGTTAGCACGCTGCGGGCTGACGCGGCCGCGTTCGGCGCCCGGCACCCGGCCATCGGCCAGGATGCGGCCGGGGCCCGCATCCTGCGCAGCGTGCTGATGAAACCAGAGTCCGAGGACTACCTGCCCACGCTGCACAGCCGGCTGGAACAGCTAGCGATCGGCCAATAGCACTAAGCCAGCCGGGGCTGCCCGACGGCCGGGGAGCGGGCCGCGGCAGTGGCTGGGCGCTGGCGTTCGGTGAAGAGGGTGGTTGTGCCGGGCGGTGGGGAGGTCTAGCATCCTGGGCATCGAAGCGCTTCGAAACCCCGGACGTGGCTTTGGTCAAGATCTCTGACGTCGCGCGGCACGCGGACGTTTCGCCCAGCACCGTATCCTACGTGCTCAGCGGCAAGCGATCGATCTCCGAGCAGACCCGGCGCCGCGTGTTGGCCAGCATCGCCACTCTCGGTTACCGCCCGCACGCGGGCGCCCGGGCGCTGGCCAGCAGCCGGTCCAACGTGATCGCGCTGGTCGTCCCGCTCCGCTCGGGCATCTACGTGCCGGTGCTGATGCAGTTCGTGGTCTCGGTGGTGACCACGGCGCGCGGTCACGATCACGATGTGCTGCTGCTCACCCAGGACGAGGGCGTGGAGGGGCTGCAGCGGGTGTCCGGCAGCGCGCTGGTGGACGCGATCATCGTGATGGACGTGGAGACCCGGGACACCCGGCTGCCGGTGCTCCGCTCGCTGCGGCTGCCCGCGGTGCTGATCGGGTTCCCGGCCGACTCGGCCGGCCTGACCTGCATCGACCTCGATTTCGAGGCGGCCGGGAAGACCTCGGCCGAGCACCTGGCCGAGGTGGGCTGCCGGGACGTGGCGCTGATCGGCGCGCCGCCCGAGGTGTACCAGCGGGGCACCAGCTTCGCCCAGCGCACCCAGGCCGGATTCGAGCGGGCCGCCCGCCGCCGTGGCCTGCGCCCGGTCAGCTGGCCGTGCGACCCGGCGCCCGGCGCGGTCCGGGCCACCGTGCGCAAGCTGCTGCAGCAGCGGCCTGGGCTGGACGGCGTGGTGGTGCACAACGAGTCCGCGCTGGCCGCCCTGCTGGACAGCCTGCGGGCGGCTGGCCGGCGCATCGGCGACGACCTGTCCGTCCTGGCCATCTGCCCCGATGACCTGGCCGAGCAGGCCACCCCGGCGCTTACCTCGATCGCCATCCCGGCTGACGAGGTGGGCGCACGGGCCGTCGCGCTGCTGATGGCCAAGCTGGCCGGGGAGCAGGTGCCGCCGGCCACCCTGCTGCCGCCGCGGCTGACCGTACGGGCCAGCACGGGGCGGGCCAGCACCCGCGGCCTGGATCGCTAACCACCACCAGGGCCGGAGGCGGCGATGAACGGCACCAGCGTTGAAGCGCTTCGACAACCGCCCGGCCCCAGCATCCGGTTCCCGCCCGGCCCCTACCGAAAGGCAGATCTGCCCGATGAAGTTCACTGACGGTTTCTGGCTGATGCGGGCCGGCGTGCACGCCAGCCACCCGGCCGAGGTCCTCGACGCCACGGCCGGCCCGGGCTCGCTGGTCGTCTACGCGCCGACGAAACGCATCCGCCACCGCGGTGACCTGCTCACCGGCCCGGCCGTCACGCTGTCCTTCACCGCGCCGATGCCGGACGTCATCGGTGTGGAGATCACCCACTTCGCGGGCGGGACCCCGCGCGATCCGCAGTTCCAGCTGCTGCCCGGCGCGGCGGGCGAGACCGCCGAGCCGGCCACGCACTGCGACGCGCAGGCGGCCGAGTTCACCTCGGGCGCGCTGGCCGCGGTGATCAGCCGGGACGGCCCGTGGTCGGTGGACTTCGTGGCCGGCGGCCAGCGGCTGACCGGCAGCCCGGCCAAGGGCACCGCGCTGATCAGCACCGACCAGGGCAGCCACTACATCCGCGAGCAGCTTGACCTGGGCGTGCACGACTTCGTCTATGGGCTCGGCGAGCGGTTCGGGCCGCTGGTCAAGAACGGCCAGTCGGTGGACATCTGGAACGCGGACGGTGGCACGTCCAGCGAGCAGGCCTACAAGAATGTGCCGTTCTTCCTGACCAACGCGGGCTACGGGGTGTTCGTGAACCACCCGGGCCGGGTGTCGTTCGAGGTGGCTTCGGAAGCCATCTCCCGGGTGCAGTTCAGCGTCGAGGGCCAGGCCATGCAGTACTTCCTGATCTATGGCCCGTCGCCCAAGGAGATCCTGCGCAAGTACACCGCGCTGACCGGCCGCCCGGCCCGGCTGCCCGCCTGGTCGTTCGGGCTGTGGCTGTCCACCTCGTTCACCACCTCCTACGACGAGGCCACGGTGAGCAGCTTCATCGACGGCATGGCCGAGCGGGACCTGCCGCTGCACGTGTTTCACTTCGACTCGTTCTGGATGCGCGAGTTCAACTGGTGCGACTTCGAGTGGGACTCCCGGACGTTCCCCGACCCGCGCGGCATGCTGGCCCGGCTGAAGGCGCGCGGGCTGCGCATCTGTGTCTGGATCAACCCGTACATCGCGCAGCGCTCGCCGCTGTTCGCGCAGGGCCAGGCCAATGGCTACCTGCTCCGGCGGCCCAACGGGGACGTGTGGCAGTGGGACCGCTGGCAGCCGGGCATGGCGGTAGTCGACTTCACCAACCCGGAAGCCCGCGACTGGTACGCGGCCAAGCTGAGCGCGCTGCTGGACGCCGGGGTGGACTGCTTCAAGTCCGACTTCGGCGAGCGCATCCCGGTCGACGTGGCCTACTTCGACGGCGCCGACCCGGAGCGGATGCACAACTACTACACCTACCTGTACAACCGGACCGTGTTCGAGCTGCTCCGCAAGCAGCGCGGCGAGGGCGAGGCGATCGTGTTCGCCCGCTCCGCGACGGCCGGGTCGCAGCAGTTCCCGGTGCACTGGGGCGGCGACACCGAGTCCACGTTCGAGGCCATGGGCGAGAGCCTGCGCGGCGGGCTGTCCCTGGGCATGTCCGGCTTCGGCTACTGGAGCCACGACATCGGCGGCTTCGAGGGCACCCCGGAAGCCGCCGTGTTCAAGCGGTGGATCGCGTTCGGGCTGCTGTCCTCGCACAGCCGGCTGCACGGCAACGCGTCCTACCGGGTGCCCTGGCTGCTCGACGAGGAAGCGGTGCACGTGCTGCGCATGTTCACCAAGCTCAAGGCGCGGCTGATGCCCTACCTGTACCGGGCCGCGCTGCAGGCGCACACCGAGGGCGTGCCGATGATGCGCGCGATGGTGCTGGAGTTCCCCGGCGACCCGGCCTGCACCCACCTGGAACGGCAGTACATGCTCGGCGACGACCTGCTGGTGGCGCCGGTGTTCCGGGCGGACGGCGAGGTCTCCTACTACGTGCCCGAGGGCACCTGGACGCACATGCTGACCGGCGCCGAGGTGACCGGGCCGCGCTGGCACCGGGAGCAGCACTCGTTCCTGAGCGTGCCGCTGCTGGCCCGGCCGGGCGCGGTGATCCCGGTCGGCGCGGTCGAGGACCGGCCCGACTACGACTACGCCGACGGCGTCACGCTGCACGTCTACCGGCTGGCCGACGGGGCCAGCCAGACCGCCCGGATCCCGGTGGCCGACCGGCGGCAGGACCCGCTGGCGTTCACCGTGACCCGTACCGGGCCGGTCATCCGGGTGGCCGCGGCCGGCGCCCCGGCCCCGCGCCGCTGGCACGTGCTGCTGGCCGGAATCAACGCGGTCGGCCAGGTGGCGGGCGGGACGGCCACCGCCCACCCGCATGGCACGCTGGTCACCGCGGGGCAGGCCGGGCTGGAGATCACGCTGGGCTGACCGGCTCCGGCCACCCCGCTGCGCGGCCGCCAGCCCGGGCTGAAAAGCTGGAACTCCCCGGGCGAGGAGGTTCCCATGACGACCCAGCCGACGGCCGACGCGGCCGGCACCATCGACATCGGCGGCGACCTGACCGTCAACCGGATGGGTTACGGCGCGATGCGGATCACCGGCCCGGGCATCTGGGGTGAGCCCGCCGACCGCGAGCAGGCCAAGGCGGCCCTGCGCAAGGCGGTTGAGCTGGGCGTCAACTTCATCGACACGGCCGACTCCTACGGCCCGGAGGTCAGCGAGATCCTCATCGCGGAGACGCTGTACCCGTACCCGGACGACCTGGTCATCGCGACCAAGGGCGGGCTGGTCCGGCCGGGCCCGGGGCAGTGGCCGGCCGATGGGCGCCCGGAGCACCTGCGCGAGGTCTGCGAGGGCAGCCTGCGCCGGCTCAAGCTGGAGCAGATCCCGCTGTACCAGTTCCACCGGCCCGACCCGCGGGTGCCGCTGGCCGACTCGATGGGCGCGCTGGCCGAGCTCAAGGCCGAGGGGAAGATCAGGCACATCGGGATTTCCAACGTGCGGGAAGACCAGCTCCGCGAGGCGGAGCGGATCACCCCGGTCGTGTCCGTGCAGAACCGGTACAACGTCAACGACCGCGCCTCCGAGCCCATGGTCGACCTGTGCAGCCAGGACAACCTGGCCTTCCTGCCGTGGGCGCCGATCCAGGGCAGCGAGCAGATCGTGCCGGTGGTCAGCGCGGCCGAGCGGCACGGGGTCAGCCAGCGCCAGATCGCGCTGGCCTGGCTGCTGGCCCACTCGCCGGTGATGCTGCCGATCCCCGGCTCCGGGTCGGCCGAGCACGTAGCGGAGAACATCGCGGCGGCCGGCATCGAGCTCAGCAACGAGGAGTACAACTCGATCACCGACGTGGTGGCCCCCCAGGGCAGCTGACCAACCGCGTTCGTTGACGGGCGGCCGGGGGCGGGCCGACCATATGTGGGTGCGCGTGCGGCTCCTGGATGGCACCCCGAGATGAATGAGTTCGCGAGCCTGCTCGGCCGCCAGGTCCGGGCCGATCTGCGCACCCTGCCCGGCCACGCCCGGCAGCGCGTCTCAGCCGTGGGCCAGGCCGCCCGGGCGGGCACGATCGGTGAGCTGCGCGAGGCGGCCCGCCGCCGGGTGCCCAGGGTCGTGTTCGACTATGTGGACGGCGCGGCGGGTGACGAGGTGACGGCGGCGGCCAACCTGGCCGCGCTGCGCGCCATCGAATTGCAGCCGCGGGTGCTGGCCGGCGTGGCGGACGTGGACACGGCGACCACCGTGCTGGGCCAGCCGGTGGCGCTGCCGCTGCTGGGTGCGCCGATGGGGCTGACCGGGCTGCTGCATCCGGCGGGCGAGGTCGCGCTGGGCCGGGCGATGTGCGCGGCCGGCTCGATTTCCGTGCTGGCCGCGATGGCGTCCTGCCCGATCGAGGAGGTGGCCGCCGCGGTCAGCGGGCCGGTGTGGTTCCAGATGTACATCTGGCGCGACCGCGGCATGGTCCAGGAGATGCTGCAGCGGGCCTGGGCGGCGGGCATGCCGGTGCTGGTGCTGACGGTGGACGTGCCGTGCGCGGGCAACCGGGACCGGGACCGGCGCAACGGGTTCAGCATCCCGCCCCGGGTGACTGCCCGGGCGCTGGCCGGCGGGCTGGCCCACCCCGGCTGGTCGTACCGGTTCGCCCGGCGGCCCCGGATCAGCTGGGGCAACCTGCCCGGCGACGGCGCCGCGCACCAGGTGCGGGCCGCGGCCACGCTCAGCGCGCAGACCAACCGGCAGTTCGACCCGGCGGCGACCTGGGATGATCTCGGCTGGTTCCGGGATCGCTGGCCCGGCCAGCTGGTGGTCAAGGGCGTTCTGCAGGCTGAAGATGCCCGCCGGGCGGTGCAGCTTGGCGCCGGGGGGATCACGGTCTCGAACCATGGCGGGCGGCAGCTGGACGGCGCGCCAGCGGCCATCCGGGCACTGCCCGCGGTGGCCGACGCGGTCGGCGGGGACGCCGAGGTGTATCTGGACGGCGGGATCCGGCGCGGCGCCGATATCGTCAAGGCGCTCGCCCTGGGCGCCCGGGCCTGCCTGGCCGGCCGGCCGCTGGCCTACGGGCTTGGCGCCGCCGGGGAAGCGGGCGCCCGGCGCGCGGTCGAGATCCTGCGGGCCGAGCTGCGCACCGTGCTGGCGCTGGCCGGCTGCCCGTCGGTGCGCGCGATCGATTCATCCTGGGTGACCGGGGGCAGCGGACGAGACATGCGGGAGACGGCCGATGAGCGTGCAGGCTGAGCAGGAGAGCTTTGGCTTCCAGGCCGAGGTGGTCCAGATCCTGGACCTGATGGTGCACTCGCTGTACAGCAACAAGGAGATCTTCCTCCGGGAGCTGATCTCCAACGCCTCGGACGCGATCGACCGGCTGCGCCTGGAGTTGCTGGCCCAGTCCGAGGTCCCGGAGGCCGGCGGCCCGCTGCAGATCCGGGTCGGCTTCGACCCGGACGCGCGCACGATCACGGTGGCCGACAACGGCATCGGGATGAGCCGCCAGGAAGTGATCGAGCACATCGGCACGATCGCCAAGTCCGGCACCCGGGAGTTCCTCCAGTCGCTGACTGGCGACCAGCGCACCGATGCCACCCTCATCGGCCAGTTCGGCGTCGGGTTTTACTCCGCGTTCATCGTGGCCGAGCGGGTGGTGCTGACCACCCGGCGGGCCGGCCTGCCCGCCGCCGAGGCGGTGCGCTGGGAGTCCGACGGCCAGGGCTCGTACACGCTGGCGCCGGCCGAGCGCGCGGACCGGGGCACCACCATCGTGCTGCACCTGCGCGACGGCGAGGACGATCTGCTGAACGGCTACCGGTTGCGGTCGATCATCCAGAAGTACTCCGACCACATCAGCCTGCCCATCCTGATGCCTGGCGAACCGGACTCGGACAGCAGCGAGCCCGCCGCGGATGTGGTGGTCAACCAGGGCCGGGCGCTGTGGGCCCGGCCGAAGAACGAG
>DATCUG010000033.1:0-10603 GCA_036567525.1 Streptosporangiaceae bacterium
CTGGCCTGCGCGGCCAGCACGGGCTGGGCAGTCGCGCCGGCCACGGTGAGGATGGCGGCGGCCGTGGCCAGCAGGGCCGTCCGGCCACCACGGCGGCCGCGTATCACCTTCATCAATATGCTCACGCTGAGTAGTTAATCATGGTAGAATTGTCACGCTGCGTAGTGGCCCCCGCTGGCATATGACTCGCCGGTAGCCGGCCCGTAACCTTGGCCTCATGGGACATGAGTCGGAGTCCGGGCTGCCCATCGAGCCCGTGTACGGGCCTGGTCAGCCAGCCGGTTTCGACCCGGCGGAAAAACTCGGGCAACCTGGGGCGTACCCGTTCACTCGCGGAGTGTACCCAGGGATGTACACCAGCCGGCCCTGGACGATGCGGCAATATGCCGGGTTCGCCACCGCCGAGGACTCGAACCGGCGCTATCACGAGCTGATCGACGCGGGCACCACCGGCCTGTCGGTGGCCTTCGACCTGCCCACCCAGATGGGCTACGACTCGGACGCGCCACTGGCCCACGGGGAGGTGGGCAAGGTCGGCGTGGCCATCGACTCCATCGAGGACATGCGGACCCTGCTCCGCGGCATCCCGCTGGACACCGTGTCCACCTCGATGACCATCAACGCGCCGGCCGCGCTGCTGCTGCTGCTCTACCAGCTGGTGGCCGAAGAGCAGGGTGTGCCGCCCAGCGCGCTGACCGGCACCATCCAGAACGACATCCTCAAGGAGTACATCGCCCGCGGCACCTACATCTACCCGCCGGCCCCGTCGCTGCGCCTGGTGGCCGACACGTTCGGCTACTGCCGGGCCGAGATCCCGCGCTGGAACACCATCTCGATCTCCGGCTACCACATGGCCGAGGCGGGTGCCACGCCGGTCCAGGAGATCGCGTTCACGCTGGCCAACGCGAAGGAGTACGTGCGTGCCGCGCTGCGCTCCGGGCTGGCCGTGGACGAGTTCGGGCCCCGGCTGTCGTTCTTCTTCGTGGCCCGGACCACGCTGCTCGAAGAGGTGGCCAAGTTCCGCGCGGCCCGGCGGCTGTGGGCCCAGATCATGCGGGACGAGTTCGGCGCGGCCGATCCCCGGTCGCAGATGCTGCGCTTCCACACCCAGACCGCTGGGGTCCAGCTGACCGCGCAGCAGCCGGAGGTGAACCTGGCCCGGGTCACCGTGCAGGCGCTGGCCGCGGTGCTCGGCGGTACCCAGTCACTGCACACCAACGCCTACGACGAGGCGATCGCGCTGCCCAGCCAGCTGGCGGCCCGGCTGGCGGTGCGCACCCAGCAGGTGCTGGCGCACGAGACCGATCTCACCGCCACGGTGGACCCGTTCGCCGGCTCTTACGCGGTCGAGTCGATGACCGACGACGTGGCCGGCGCGGCCGGCCAGCTGATCGCCCGGGTGGACGAGATGGGCGGCGCGGTGGCCGCCATCGAGCAGGGCTTCCAGAAGGCTGAGATCGAGCGGTCCGCCTATCAGGTGAGCCGGCAGATCGACGCGGGCGAACGGGTCGTGGTCGGGGTGAACAAGTTCACCGCGGCCAGCGAGGAGCCGTACGAGCCGCTCCGGGTGGACCCGGCGATCGAGGCACAGCAGGCTGGCCGGCTGGCCCGGCTGCGGGCGGCCCGGGATGCCGATGAGCACCGCCGCCGCCTGGACGAGGTGAAGAAGGCCGCCGCGGGCGGCGAGAACGTGCTGGTGCCGATCCGGGAAGCGCTGCGCAGCCGCGCCACGGTCGGCGAGGTATGCGACGCGCTGCGTGATGTCTGGGGCATATATCACCCTCCTGACCTGCCCTGATAACCGGCCGCCGGCCGTGCCGGCCGGGCGTGCTGCGACTGGTGCATCCGCCGCCGCATGACATCGTCACTGCCGGTTACCTAAAGCCGTCGGGCCTGGCACCTGCTCGCTGGGGAGGCGGGCCGGGGCGGGCCGGTGACCAAGGAGGTCAGCCGTGGCCATCGGGTGGAACCCCTCCCAGGGCGCAACTCTCGGCGTGGAGTGGGAGCTCCAGCTCATCGATGCGGCCAGCAAGCTGCTGCGCCAGGACGCACGCGAGGTGATCAGCGAACTCCGCGCCCTGGGCGCGGTCGGCGCCCGGCCGAAAATCCACGACGAACTGATGCAATCCACCGTGGAGGTGGTCACCGGGGTGTGCTCCACCGTGTCCGAGGCCTTAGCCGACCTGGCCACGACAATTGCGCAACTCCAGCGGATCACGGATATGCGCGGTACGATGCTGGCCTGCGCCGGAACACATCCCGTCAGCGATTGGCGGGATGCAAAGATGGCGCCCATTCAGCGCTACGCGGAACTCGTCGAGCAGATGCAGTGGCTTGCCCGCAGGATTCAGACCTTTGGTGTGCATGTCCACGTGGGGCTACGGGACGGCAGCAAGGCGATTCCGATCGTCAACGCTCTTGCCGCTTATCTGCCGCATTTCCTGGCGCTGACCGCGTCGAGCCCATTCTGGAGTGGGCACGACACCGGGCTCGCCTCGAGCAGGGCGATCATCTTCGGTGAGTTGCCGACCGCAGGCCCGCCACATCTGCTGGCGGACTGGAGTGAGTTCGAGGAGTACATGGACACGCTGCTGCGGGCCGGAACCATCCGGAGCATCAAGGAAGTGTGGTGGGACGTGCGGCCGCATCCTGACTTCGGCACGGTCGAGATCAGGATGTTCGACGGGGTGCCCACCCTGCACGAGGTGGGCATGGTGGCGGCGCTGTCGCAGAGCCTGGTGCAGCTCTTCGATACCCAGCTTGACCGGGGATACCGGCTGCCCAGCCAGCCGTCCTGGATCGTCCGGGACAACAAGTGGCGGGCGACCAGGTACGGCCTCGACGCGATCGTGATCACCGATGCGGCCGGGGCTACTGCTCCATTGCGCGACGAGCTCTACGAGCTTTTTCGTATGCTGCAACCAGTGGCCGAGCGACTAGGGTGCGCGTCTGAGCTGCAGGTGGTCAACGAGGTGCTGGAACGGGGAGCCTCCTATGAGCGTCAGCGCGCGGTCATGGCGGCCGGCGGGCCATTGACGAACGTCGTGGATGCGCTGGTCACGGAGTTCGCCGAGGACAGGTTCGTCGGCCCAGAGGAGAGTTCGCATGTCGCACAGTGAGCTCCGGCGGGACTTGGCGGCGTTCCTGGCCAGCCACGAAGCTGAACTCATCGAGTTCCGCCGGGATCTGCACATGCATCCTGAGCTGGCGCACGGCGAAGTCCGCACCACGGCCAAGATCGTGGACCGGCTCCGGTCGGTCGGGCTGGAGCCGCGGATTCTGTCCTCCGGCACCGGCCTGTGGGCCGATATCGGCGACCCCAGCGTGCCAGCCGTGGCGCTGCGCGCGGATCTCGACGCGCTGGCCCTGATGGACGAGAAGAACGTGCCCTACGCGTCCCGGGTGCCGGGCCTGTGCCACGCCTGCGGGCATGACGCGCACACCACGATCCTGCTCGGGGCCGCGATATTCCTGGCCGAGCGGGCGGCCCGCGGGCTGCTGCCCGGCCGGGTGCGGCTGCTCTTCCAGCCCGCCGAGGAAGTTGTCGAAGGCGCCCTGGTGGCCATGCGCGATGGCGCGATCAACGACGTGGAGCGGCTGTTCGCGCTGCACTGCGATCCGCGCTTCGAGGTGGGCACGGTGGGCCTGCGGCGCGGCCCGATAACCGGCGCCTGCGATAAGATCATGGTCCGGCTGTCCGGCCCGGGCGGGCACACCGCCCGGCCCCACTTGACCGCCGATCTGGTCTACGCGCTGGGGAAGATCGTGACCGAGCTGCCCGCGGCGCTGTCCCGGCGGGTCGACCCGCGGTCCAGCCTGAGCCTGGTCTGGGGCAAGATGAGCGCCGGCTCGGCGCTCAACGCCATCCCGGAGGTCGGGATGGCCGCGGGCACCGTCCGCTGCCTGGACGAGGACGCCTGGCACCAGGCGCCTGACCTGCTCAAGGCACTGCTGAACTCGGTGGCCAACGCCTACGGGGTGGTGGCCGAACTGGAGTACATCCGCGGCGTCCCGCCGGCCGTCAACGACGCAAGCTGCGTGGACATCCTGGAGGAAGCGGTGACCGAGGCGATCGGGCCAGCCGCCGCCACCCAGGCGCAGCAGAGCCTGGGCGGCGAGGACGTGGCCTGGTACTTCGAGTCGATCCCGGGCGCGCTGGCCCGGCTCGGCACCCGGGGCACCGGGACGCCCACGGATCTGGACATTCACCAGGCCAACTTCGACATCGACGAGAAGGCGCTCGGCGTCGGGGTGAAGGTGCTGGCGACCGCGGCGCTGATCGCCCTGGGTGGCGGGGCGCTGCCGGAAGCGGTCGGCCTGCAGGGCCAGGCCAGCTAAGGCCAGCTAAATCTGCTTACCGAGTGCGCTCGCGTTAATACCGGGGCCCGTGATTACCCAGATACAACTGAAATTTGCAGCCCTATAACTAGTTCCTTTTAACTATGCCGCGGCTGAATTCCGGCGCGGCTATCGTCATCAATTCAGCACTCCGGGTTACTTGCCGTCCGCCTGGACCGGATTTAACGGCCGCGCTCGCCGGCCGCGATAAATCCCTTGCCGACTGGAGATCACCGACCGTAACGTCCGGCTATGCCACGGGTGCCCTGGGCCGAGCTGCCCAGCCAGATCCAGACCTGGGTCGCCGACGTCCTCGGGGCGGAGGTGACCGGCGCGGTCACCCAGCCAGGCGGGTTCTCGCCCGGGGTGGCCAGCCGGCTCCAGCTGGCCGACGGCCGCCGGGCCTTCGTCAAGGCCGTGTCCGGCCGGGCGAACCCGGTGTCACCCGGCCTGCACCGGCAGGAGGCGGTGGTGACGGCGGCGCTGCCCGCCGGGGCGCCCGCCCCGCGGCTGCTGGGCCGCTACGACGACGGCGAATGGGTGGCGCTGCTGCTGTCCGACGTGCCCGGGCACAGCCCGGCTCAGCCCTGGGACCAGGCCGAACTGGCCCAGGTGCTGGCCGCGCTGGCCCGGATGCACGAGCAGTGCACGCCGTCGCCGGTGACCGCGCTGCCCACCGTCGCCGAGTACCACCGCAGCAGCCTGCACGGCTGGCGCGACCTGGCCGGGGGCGGCGCCGGCCAGGCCCATGCGGCCGGGCTGGATGACTGGTCCCGGCGCAACCTGGACCGGCTGGCCGAGCTGGAAGCCCAGTGGCCGGCCGCGGCGGCCGGGGACACCCTGCTGCACAACGACGTCCGGGCCGACAACATGCTGATCACCAAGGCAGGGGTGATCTTCGTGGACTGGCCGCACGCCTGCACCGGCGCGGCCTGGTTCGACGTGGTGGCCTTCGCGCCCAGCGTGATCATGCAGGGCGGCCCGGACCTGGCCTGGCTGCTGGCCCGGACGCCGTCGGCCGCCACCGCCGATCCCGGCGCGGTCACCGCGGTGGCGGCCGCGGTGGCCGGGTACTTCACTCGCCAGGCGCTGCTGCCCGCCCCGGCGGGCATTCCTACCGTGCGGGACTTCCAGGCCAGGCAGGGCGGGCACGCGCGGGCCTGGCTCCGCCAGCGGACCGGCTGGAGCTGACCGCCGCTGCTGAGCACGGGCCCGCGCTGCCCTACAGTGGGCTGGCATGAGCACTGCTGACCCCAGCACCGGCCGCGGCCGCCAGGTGTTCCGTACCCCTGGCTCCGTGGTGCTGAGCTGGGCCTGGCTGGTGATCGCGGTGCTCATCCTGGGCTCGGTGGCGCTGCGCGGGCACAATCACGCCGGTGCGGTGACCGCGCTGGTGGTGCTGACCATCACCGGCTGCGTGTACGCATGCGCCTGGCAGCCACGGATCGTGACCGACGCCGACGGCATCACCGTGCAGAACCCGCTGCGCTGGCACCTGCTGCCGTGGCCCGTGGTGACCAAGGTGGATCTGGTCCAGACGGTCGAAGTGCATTACACCCCGGTGCCGGGGGAGTCCCGGGAGAAGATCGTGCACAGCTGGGCGGTGCAGTCCTCGGCCGCATCCCGGACCCGGGCCGAACTGCGCGCCCGGCGCAACGCCCGGACCATGTCCCGCGTCACGCCCCGGTCCGCTGCGTCGGACGCCGGGTACGCGCAGCCAGCCAGCCCGGCCACCGCGGCCCGGCAGGGCTCGGCCGCGGAGTTCATCGCCAGGCAGCTGGGCGAGAAACTCGAAGCTGCGCACCGGCAGGCCGCGGCCACGGCACCGGACCAGGCGCCGCCGGGCGCCGTCCCCGGTCAGGCCCAGGTGCGCTGGGCCTGGTGGCAGGTCGCCGCCATGGTCGTCCCGCTGCTGCTCCTGATCGCGGTGGCCGCGCTCTGACCAGCTTGACTTGAAGTGCGCTTCAAGTCAGAGCATGGAGCGCATGACCTCGACGACCGACCTGCCCCGGCTGATGTCGCTGATGACCGGGGACGCCAAGCACGACCAGGCCGCCACCTCCACGCTGGACGTGCTGTGGGTGCTGTACGACCGGGTACTGCGGGTCACCCCGGAGACGGTGACCGACGACACCCGGGACCGGTTCCTGCTGTCCAAGGGGCACGGCCCGATGGCCTACTACGCGGTGCTCGCGGCCAAGGGCTTCCTGGACCAGGCTGAGCTGCCCGGCTTCGGCTCGTTCGGCTCGGCGCTCGGCCTGCACCCGGATCATCTGCTGGTGCCGGGCGCGGAGATCTCCAGCGGCTCGCTCGGCCACGGGCTGCCCATCGCCGTGGGCATGGCGCTGGGCCTGCGCGCGCTGGCCCATTCGGGCAGACTGACCCGGCCCGACGGGACCAGCCCGCGAGTGTTCGTGCTGGCCGGCGACGCCGAACTGGACGAGGGATCGAACCACGAGGCGATCGCGTTCGCCGGCCGGACCGGGCTGGACACGCTGCACGCGATCGTGGTGGACAACGCCTCGGCCACGTACGGCTGGCCGGGCGGGATCGAGGCCCGGTTCACCGTCGAGGGCTGGTCGGCCGTGCGCGCCGACGGCCGGAACCACGCCGCGCTGGAAGCCGCGCTGACCGCACCGCATCCCGGCCGCCCGCACCTGGTGGTCGCGGCCGTCGAGCCCAAACACCGGTAGGAGGCCGCGATGGAGACCATGCGCGAGCGCTTTTCCGCCGTGACCAGCGACCTGCTGGCCGAGCACCCGCGGCTGGCCGTGGTGCTGGCCGACATCTCGGCGGACAGCTTCGGCCCGGCCCGCCAGCGCTACCCGGACCGGGTGATCAACCTCGGCATCCGGGAGCAGTTGCTGATCAGCGTGACCGGCGGGCTGGCGCTGGCCGGCCTGCGCCCGGTCGCGCACACGTTCGCCAGCTTCCTGGTCGAGCGGCCGTTCGAGCAGATCAAGCTGGACCTGAACCACCAGGGTGTGGGCGCGGTCCTGGTCAGCGCGGGTGCCTCGTACGACTTCGCGGACAACGGCCGGACCCATCAGTCGCCCGGCGACGTAGCCCTGCTCGGCACGCTGCCGGGCTGGACGGTGCACGTCCCAGGCCACCCCGATGAGGCTGAACGCCAGCTCCGGGCGGCGGCCACCAGTCACGACCTGGTCTACCTGCGGCTGTCCACGGCGGCCAACTCGGTGCCGCTGGCCGCCGCGCCGGGGCAGTTCACCGTGCTGCGCACCGGACGTCAGGGCACGGTGCTGGTCGTCGGGCCGCTGGCCGACGCGGTGCTGGACGCCACCCTGGAGCTGGACGTGACCGTGCTGTACGCGGCCACCATCCGGCCGCTGGACACGGTCACGCTGCGGGACACGCTGCGCACCCCGGCCGTGGTACTGGTCGAGCCGTACCTGGCGGGCACGTCGGTGCCCGCCGTGTCGGACGTGCTGCGCGACATCCCGCACCGGATCCTGGGCCTCGGCGTCGGCCGGGCCGAACTGCGCCGCTACGGCACCGCGGCCGAACACCAGGCCGCGCACGGCCTGGACAGCAGGTCGCTGCGCGAGTCGATCACCGGGTTCCTGAGCTCAGCTACCTAGGGACGCGCACGGCCGGCTGCGCAGGCCGGCCACGTAGTCGGCGGGCGCGCCGGCTGCTTCCGCGGCGTCGGCCACGATGCCCAGATACCGGGCGGACGGCAGGCCGCCTTCCCAGTCGTTCAGCACGTACAGCCAGGCCACCGCGGTGCCGTCCAGGGTCTCCACCCGGACCCTGATCTTGTGGAAGTAGCCCAGGTTGACGCCGTCCCAGTGGTCGAGCACCCGCTCGTCCAGGTCAGTGAGCTCGTACAGCACGACGAAGACCCGCTCGCCGGGTTCCTCCACCACGGTGGCCAGCGCGCCTTCCCAGCTGATGTCCTCGCCGCCGAACGTGAGCCGCCAGCCTTCCAGCCAGCCGTTGCCACGTTGCGGCGAGTGCGGGCAGCGCTCCGCCATCAGCCGGGGGTCCATGTTGGTGGCATACGCCGCGTACAGCTCCACGGCTCACCAGAGTAACGATTGCCCCGGCGGTGAGGGGGGATGTCCGGCGGGGCAGAATGAGGCAGCGTGAGCCAGCCGCGCGAGAGAATCGTCATCCTGGGAGGCGGGCCCGGGGGCTATGAAGCCGCCCTGGTCGCGGCCCAGCTCGGGGCGCGGGTCACCGTGGTGGACAGCGACGGCCTGGGCGGCGCGTGCGTGCTGACCGACTGCGTCCCGTCCAAGACGCTGATCGCCACCTCGACCACGATGTCGGTGGTGCACGGCGCGGAGGATCTCGGCATCCGGGTAGGCCGGGTGGCCGACGGCGGGGGACCGGGCCGGATCAGGCCCCGGCCGGCCAGCGTGGACGCGCCCCGGTTGTACAGCCGGGTCAAGGCGCTGGCCAGGGCGCAGTCCGCGGACGTGGCGCTGCGGCTGGCCGCCGAGGGCGTGGAGATCGTCGAGGACCGCGGCCGGCTGGACGGCCCGGGCGCGGTGCTGGCCGGCGGCCAGCGGATCGAAGCCGGGTCGGTGCTGATCGCGACCGGCGCGCTGCCCCGGGTGCTGCCCGGTGCGGAACCGGACGGCGAGCGGATCCTGACCTGGCGGCAGCTCTATGACCTGCCCGAACTGCCCCCGGCGCTGGTCGTGGTCGGCTCCGGGGTGACCGGAGCCGAGTTCGCCAGCGCCTACCAGGCGCTGGGCTCACAGGTCACCCTGGTGTCCTCCCGGGAGCGGGTGCTGCCGCACGAGGACGCTGACGCCGCGGTGGTGCTGGAGGACGTGTTCCGGCGCCGCGGCATGACCGTGCTCAGCCGGTCCCGGGCCGCGGCGGTCAAGCGGTCGGGGGACGGCGTGCTGGTCACCCTGGAGGATGGCCGGACCGTGCGCGGCTCGCACTGCCTGCTCACCGTGGGCATGGTGCCGGCCACCCGCGATCTCGGCCTGGCCGAGTCCGGGATCACGGTGGACGGCCAGGGCTTCGTCCAGGTCGACCGGGTATCCCGGACCACCGCGCAGGGGGTGTACGCGGCCGGGGACTGCACCGGGGTGCTGATGCTGGCTTCGGTGGCCGCCATGCAGGGCCGGATCGCCATGTGGCACACGCTGGGCGAGGCGGTGCAGCCGATCCGGCTGGACCACGTGGCCGCGACCATCTTCACCGACCCGGAGATCGCCACCGTCGGGGTGACCGCGGCTGCGGTGGAGTCGGGTGCGGTGGACGCGACCGCGGTCAAGCTGCCGCTGGTCACCAACGCGCGAGCCAAGATGCAGGGCTTCCGGGACGGCTTCGTCAAGCTGTTCGTCCGCCGCGGCACCGGGATCGTGCTCGGCGGGGTGGTGGTCGCGCCGCGGGCCAGCGAGCTGATCCTGGCCGTGTCGCTGGCCGTGGAGCAGTCACTGACCGTGGACCAGATGGCGCACACGTTCGCCGTCTACCCCTCGCTGTCCGGCAGCCTGACCGAGGCGGCCCGCCGGCTGATGACCCCGGCCGGCGACGAGCTCTGACCGCGGAACCCCCATCCCGCCAGCCACCCCGCCCCGGCCGGGTGCTGCTCAGTGTGTAGGGTGGCCCAGGTCGGGGTCGCTGGGCACGGGCAGGTCGTGTTGGCGGAGCCGGGCCGCCCGGATGTCGTCCGCGTACACGCTGACCGTGAACACGCTGCCGCACAGGATGAGGGCCACCATGGTCAGGATGACCCAGAACGGGGCGGGCAGCAGGATGTCCAGCACCACGGCCAGCGCCACGCAGATCGGGATGATCACGGCCAGGTGCCGGACCACCGTCCGGAGCCGCCAGCGCGGGTCGGTGAGCTGGTGCCGGACCCAGTGCACGTTCCGCTCGGGCAGCCGGAACCCCCAGGCGAACCGGAGCCAGCCCAGCGGGCCTGGATCGCCCGGCAGCCGGGTCACCCGGAACTCCGTGCCACAGCGAGCGGCAGCGCAGCGGGCAGGGGGCGCATACGGTCCAGTCTGTCAGTCCTGCAGCTGGCAGATGACCCCGCCCGCGGGCACGGTCTGGCCGATCTGCACGGCCAGCCCGGTCACCGTGCCATCCTTGTGCGCGGTCAGCGGCTGCTCCATCTTCATCGCCTCGAGCACCACCACGGTGTCGCCTGCCGACACGTGATCGCCTTCGGCCACCACGATCTTGGTGATCGTGCCCTGCATCGGGCTGGCCAGCTCGTCCCCGCTGGCCTGGCCCCCGGCGCCGCCGTCCGCCCGGCGGCCGCGGGACGGCCGGC
>DATCUG010000034.1:0-2061 GCA_036567525.1 Streptosporangiaceae bacterium
CCCGCGGCCATCAGGTCGGACGCGGCGAACACGGCGTCGATGCCGGGCCGCCGGTCGAGCAGCCGGTACAGGCCGTGCTCGGCCGACACCCGGCCGAAGTCGCCGAACACGATCAGCCCGGGATCGGTCAGCCCGGCCTCGTTCATGGCGGCCCGGTAGCCGGCCAGCCGGTCCGCTCCCGGCGCCATGTCCGGCGGGCCGGCGATGGTGGCGATCGTGGTCCGGCCGGTCTTCAGCAGATATTCCACCGCCATCTTGGCGCCGCCGGCATTGTCCGCGTCGACGTAGGAGATGCCCTCGTCGTTGCCGAACGAGCGGCCGGCCAGCAGCACCGGGACGCCCAGGCTGCGCAGGTCGAGCGGCCGCTTGCCGTGCATGCTGACCAGCAGCGCCCCGTCCACGTGGCCGCTGCGCAGGTACCGGGAGGCGATCTGGTAGTCGCGCGGTGAGTGCGCGGTGAGCAGTACCAGCTGGATGCCGCGGGCGGACAGCTCGCGGCTGACGCTGCGCAGCATGAGCGGGAAGAACGGCTCGGAGAAGACCCGGGCGTTGTCCTCGCAGACCATGAACGCGATCGAGCCGGTGCCGCGCGACGCGGACGCCCGCGGGGCCCGGTTCCGCACGTAGCCGAGGTACGCGATGGCTGCCTCGACCTGCTGCCGCGTCTCTGGCCGCACCCGGGCCGAGCCAGTCAGCACCCGGGACGCGGTCGCTGGCGATACCCCAGCCTGCCGAGCGACGTCAGCGAGTTTGGGCCGTAATTTGATGTCGCCCGGCACGCCAGCCTCCTCGCCAGCCATTTTCCGGTGGCGCGGAATAAGGCGGCGGCAGGCCATCGGAAGTGGCGTGGGTGCCTATGTCGCGCACCGGCTTTGTATCGAGAGTGTTACGGATATGCAAACTCTCTGCTGAATGTTCCGGCTAAATTCACCACCCTGTCAAGGGGCAAAATCCGGCAATCGCGGCACGTGCATGCCCAGTCAGCGCAGCCACAACGGCCATGAAAGTTTCAAGCCGAGCCTACCTGGGATCTTTACCGAAGTCTGGGCGAACGGCGCGATCAGACCGCGGCCAGGATATCGATCACGAAGACCAGCGTGTCGTGCGCGCCGACATCTGGCCGGTTGCCGGCCTGTCCGTAACCGAGCTTCGGTGGCAGGGTGAGCAGCACCCGGCTGCCCACCGGCAGGCCACGCAGGCCGGCTTCCCAGCCGGGCAGGACCTGACCGGAACCGAGCACGAACGACTCGGGGAAGCCGCGTGCCCAGCTGGAGTCGAACACCTTCCCGGTGCGCCATACCACACCGGTGTACTGGACGACGACGGTCTGCCCGGTCTGCACCGGCTGGCCGTGCCCGCGGATCAGCACCTGCCGGGCCAGCTTGCTGGGCGGGGTGGCCCTGGCCGGGATGCTGATCACCGGCCCGTGGCTGCCCCCGGCCACCTGGGGCTGGCCCGGGCCCGGGTGATAGGGCAGCGCGGTGCCGGTGGCGTGCCCGCGCTGCGGCATGGCGCCCAGCAGGTCGAACACGAACACCAGCGTGTCGGTGCTCATGACGTTGGCCTGCGGGTCACCCTTGCTGCCGAAGCCGTACCGCGGTGGCACCACCATCAGCACCCGGCTGCCGACGCGCTGGCCGGCCAGGTGCCGCCAGGCAGGCAGGCCGGTTTGCAGCGGCAGGCCCTGCGGCTGCCGGTCGGTGTAGCTGTCCACCACCTCCCGGTCCCCGGCCCACACTTTGCCCTCGACGTTGAACAGCACGTAGTCGTCGGGCTGGACTACCGGACCGCGGCCGGGGATGACGGTCCGCACGATGAGCTGGCCGGATGGGTTCCCGGTGGGGATGGTGATCAGCGGGTCGGCGCCGAGCCGGCCGGTGACCCCGGGCACCGGACCCGGGCTGGCGCCCGCGCAGCCGGCCGCGGCCACCATCGCGAGCACCAGCACGGTCAGCAGCACGCAGCGTCGCAGCACAGTCATTGTTCCCATCCTCGGCAGCACAGCGCCAATTCCCGAGCGCTGGGCTCGGGAAAGTAGGTCAGGGGGGGCCGGGACAGGCC
>DATCUG010000035.1:0-2661 GCA_036567525.1 Streptosporangiaceae bacterium
CGCGCCCAGCCCGGCCCAGTGCGCGACGGCCAGCGCGGCCGCCGGGATGCCCGCCGCGAACAGCGCGAACAGCACGACCAGCAGGGCCCGCTCGAGCCGGTCGGCGCCGCGGCGCAGCGGGTTGCGGTCCGGCCAGACGCGCCACAGCAGCCGCCGGGCCCGGCCCAGCCCGGGCGGCCCGTCGGCCGCCGCCATCAGGTGCCTGCGCTCCCCCGCCATCAGGCCGCCTGCCACAGCGTGGCGATGCCCTGGCCGACCCCGATGCACATGCTGGCTGCGCCATGGGCCGCGCCGCGCCGGTTCATCTCGTGCAGCAGGGTGGTGGTGATCCGCGCCCCGGAGCAGCCCAGCGGATGCCCGATGGCGATCGCACCGCCGTTCACGTTGACCCGTTCCGGGTCCAGCTTGAGTTCATCGCATACCGCCACCGCCTGGGCGGCGAACGCCTCGTTCACCTCGACCAGGTCGACGCGGCCGGCGTCCCAGCCAGCCCGGCGCAGCACTTTGCCGAACGCCGGCACCGGGCCGATGCCCATGTAATCGGGATGTACGCCCGCCGCGGCGGTGCCCGCGTAGCGGGCCAGGGGGCTGACCCCGGCCGCCGCCAGCACGTGCTCGGACACCAGCAGCAGGCCGGCCGCGCCGTCGTTGAGTGGCGAGGAGTTGCCGCCGGTCACCGTGCCGCCGGTGCGGAACGCGGGCTTCTTGCCGGCCAGCTCGGCCAGCGTAAGGCCGGCCCGGATGCCCTCGTCCTGGGTGACCGGGCCGCCCGGCGTGTCGACCGGGACGAGTTCGGCGTCGAACCGGCCGGCCTGCTGGGCGGTGGCCGCCCGCTGGTGGCTGCGCAGCGCGAACTCGTCCTGGCGGGACCGGCTGATGCCGTACCGTTCGGCCACGTTCTCCGCTGTCTCGCCCAGGGTGATCGGCGGGTACAGCTCTTTCATCAGCGGGCTGACCAGCCGCCAGCCCAGCCGGGTGTCGGCCACGCCCGCCTCCCGCGGGAACGGGCCGTCCGCCCGGGGCAGCACGAACGGCGCCCGGGTCATCGACTCGGCCCCGCCGGCCAGGATGATGTCGGCTTCTCCGGCCGCGATGGCCCGGGCCGCGCTGGCGATGGCTTCCATCCCCGAGCCGCACAGCCGGTTCACGGTCGCGCCGGGCACTTCCACCGGCAGGCCGGCCAGCAGCACGCCCATCCGGGCCACGTTCCGGTTGTCCTCGCCGGCCTGGTTGGCCGCGCCCCAGTACACGTCGTCGATCTGGCCCGGGTCCAGCCAGGCGTTGCGGGCCAGCAGCGCCTTGATCACTTCGGCGGTCAGGTGATCTGGCCGGACCTGGGCCAGCGCGCCCTTGATCTTGCCGATCGGGGTCCGGCACGCGTCTACCGCGAAAACCGCCGTCATGGTTCTGCCTCCTGCTGGGCCGCCGTAGCTGCCCTGAGGCTACCCGCGGTGAATCAGGCCAGTTACCGCGGGCACTGTTACCAGAACGTGATTTAGCGCACAGAATCGTGGCTGGGCCGCCGGCTGCCCGCCGCGGCCCACGGCGCCCGGACGGCCAGCCGGATGCCGCTGACCGAGCCGGCCAGCGCCAGCGCGGCCTGGTAGCCGTCCGGAGCGGACAGCGAGATCAGCGAGCAGCCGTGCGCCTCGGTCGCCGCGACCAGCCGCTCCGGGCCACCCGGCACGGCCGGCCCGACCGGCCCGTCCGGGCTGCCCAGCACCGGGAACGCGCCGATGCCGTGCCCGATGCCCTCGCCGCTGCACTTGAGCACCGCCTCGGCCCGCACCCACCAGCGGATGACCAGGTCGTGCCGGGCCGGCTCGTCCAGCGGGCGGCCGCACTCGGCGTCGGCCGCGTTCATGTCCGCGGACATCGCGCACACGCAGCCGGCCGGCTGCTGCTCCACGTCCACGCCGACCGGCTGGCCGGCCACCGCGATGACCACCGCGTCCCCGCTGTGCGCCAGCGAGAAGTGCAGCCCGTAGCCGAACGGCAGGGCCGGCCGCCCGGACGGCTTGCCGCACCGGGGGCACGGCTCACGGCGGAAGATCAGGCTGGACGGCGGGATGTCCACGTAACCGGACAGCACCCGGCGCAGCATCACGTGCGCCGCGGTGTACCGGCGCCGGTCGGAGCGGAACGCGAACGACGCGGCCCGCTTGTGCTCGTCCAGGCTGAGCTCGGCCAGTTCCGGGCGGCCCACGGTGACCGTGCCGATATCCAGCCACCACACGTCGGCGCAGCCGGCTGGCGGGACCGGGAGCATCAGGAGTCACCCCCTGCCCGCTCAGCCACGAAGGCAGCCAGCGTCCCGACCGTGGCCAGCGAATCCAGGTTGAGGTCCTCAGCGGCCACGTCCACGCCGAAGCGCTGCCGGACCTGGCGCAGCAGCAGCGTGCCGGTCAGCGAGTCCAGGCCGACCCCGTCGCCGAACAGCGGGGTGTCCAGCGTGATCGCGGCCAGTTCCGGGCGGCCGGTGGCGGTGGCCAGCACCTGGCGCAGTTCATCGGCGATGCCCCGCTGCGCGGGCTGCCCGGGGCCGGTCATGCCTCACCCGGCGCGGTCACCCAGTCCGGCAGGGCCGGCCGGGGCGCGCCCAGCTCGCAGCGGAACACCGTCCGGCCGTGCCCGGCCGCCTGGTCCGGGCAGGCCCGGAAG
>DATCUG010000036.1:0-4038 GCA_036567525.1 Streptosporangiaceae bacterium
CCGCGCTGTACTGCGCGGCGCGCCTGGTCCTGGCCCGGACCCAGCGGCGGCCAACCGAGCAGGACGTCGATCTGGCGCACGTGCTGATGGGCGTGGCCATGGCCGGCATGCTGGCCCCGCGCATAGTGCCGCTGCCCGGCCCAGCCCAGCCGGGCGGCGCACTCTGGGCCGGCGCCTGGAGCCTGGTCTTCGGCCTGGCCACCGTGTGGTTCGCCGGGCGGATCGCGCTGTCTTACCGGGCCACCGGCCGGCTCCGGCCGGTGGGCAGCCATCACCTGCCGCACCTGATCATGTCGGCGACGATGGTTTACATGCTGGCCACGGTGACCCGGCCAGGTCAGCCGTCCGGGGCCGGCCTGGCGGGCACGGCCGGGCCGTCCGTGCACTTCCCGCTGCTGGCGCTGATCCTGGCCCAGTTCATGGTGGGCTATGTGATGTGGACGGCCGACCGGCTGCCGGCCCTGGCCCGGGTGCGCGCCCAGCGGCCTCCCCCGGCCGCGCTCGCCCCGGCCGCGCTCGCCCTGACCGCGCTTGGCCCGGCCGCCCTCGCCCCGACCACTGCAGATCCGCTCAGCCCGGACCTGGTCCTGTCCGCTCCGGCCACCACCGGCCCGGACCCGGACCAGGGCCTGGCCCCGGCCGGCCGCACCACTGACCGCCCGCCCGCAGCGCCCAGCCCGCCGCTGTCGCTCCGCCTGGCCTCCTGCTGCAACATCGTGATGGGCCTGGTCATGGGCTACATGCTGGTCATCAGCCTGTAGCCGCGGCGGCCCGGTACCGGTCCAGCGCGGCCAGCCGGGCCGTCTTGTGGTCCACGATCGGCGCCGGGTAGTCGTGGCCGATCCGGCAGCCGGCCCGCTGCTGTTCCTCAGCCGGCATCCGCCACGGCTCGGCCAGGTAGCTGTCCGGCACCCGGACCAGTTCGGGCAGATAGCGGCGGACATACCGGCCGTCGGGATCGAACCGCTGCTGCTGCAGCACCGGGTTGTACAGCCGCCGGAACGCGGGCTGCGGATCGACCCCGACCGATGCGATCCACTGCCAGTTGCCGTTGTTGCTGGCCTGATCCCCGTCCAGCAGTAGGCGCATGAACCAGGCTTCGCCGCGCCGCCAGTCGATGCCCAGGTCCTTGGTCAGGAACGACCCGGCCAGCAGCCGGACCCGGTTGTGCATCCAGCCTTCCCGGCGCAGTTGCCGCATGCCCGCGTCGACCAGCGGGAAGCCGGTCTGGCCCGCGGTCCAGGCGGCGAAGTCCGCGTCGTCTCCCGGCCAGTCCAGGGTGCCGCGGAAGCGCGGCTGGAACTCCTGCCGCGAGTTCTCCGGGTGATGCACCAGCACGTGCTGGTAGAAGTCCCGCCAGCACAGCTGGCGGCGCAGCGCGTCCGCGCCGCGCCCCCGGCCGAGCTGGTCTTCGACCGCGCGCGGGGACAGGCAGCCGAACCGCAGGTACGGCGACAGCCGCGACGACCCATCCGCGCCCACCTGGTCCCGGCCGGAATCGTAATCGCGGACCGGCCCGTCCAGGAACGCGGCCAGCCGGGCCAGCCCGGCGGTCTCCCCGCCTGGGGCGGGGTCAGCCACCTCCTGCTGCAGGCCCAGGCTGGTCAGCGACGGTACCCGGCCGTGCCGGGTTCGCTCAGGCATGCTGAGCTGCGCGGGCGGGTCCAGCACCGGCCGCCGCGGTACGCCCAGCCAGCGGCGGTAGAACGGGGTGAATGCCGTGTACGGCCGGCCCGGCCCGGTCAGCACCGTGCGCACCTCATCGACCACGCTGACCCCAGGGTGGGTGTGCCCGCTCACCCCGGCTTGCACCAGCGCGGCACGCACCTGGCGGCCCCGGACCGCCTCGAACGGGCTCGGGTCCGCGCTCAGGTGAACCTCGCTGGCCCCGGTATCCCGGGCCAGGGCGGGCAGCTCCCGCTCCGGCGGCCCGTGCCGGATGACCAGCCGGGCGCCGCGCGCGACGAGCTGCTCATCCAGATCGGTGAGGCACTCCAGCAGGAACGCGGTCCGCGGCCCGGAGGCGTGCCGCCCGTGCAGCAGCCGGTCGTCCAGGCAGAACACCGGCACGATGTGCTCATGCCGGCTCAGCGCGGCGTGCAGCGCCGGGTGGTCGTGAACCCGCAGGTCACGGCGGAACCAGACGAGAGCCACCATGGTGGCGGATGCTACCCAGCCGCTGTCCGGTTATCCGGTCGGCAGGTCCAGGTCGACCACGATGGGGGCGTGGTCGGATGGGCCCTTGCCCTTGCGTGCTTCCCGGTCGATGTAGGCGTCCTTGACCGCCGTGGCTACCGGCGCACTGGCCAGCACCAGGTCGATCCGCATGCCCATGCCCTTGTGGAACATGCCCGCCCGGTAGTCCCAGTAGGTGAACGGCTGGCCCTTGAGGGCCCGGGCCGGCAGGTCGGTGAAACCGAGCGCGAGCACATCGGCCAGCGCGGCCCGCTCCTGCGGGGTGACGTGCGTGGAGCCCACGAACGCGGCCGGGTCCCAGACATCGTCATCGGTGGGCGCGATGTTGAAGTCTCCGCACACCACCAGCCGTGGCTCGGCTGCGCCGGCGCCGGGTGCACCCTCGGCCAGTTCGGTGCGCAGCGCGTCGCGCAGTGCGGCCAGCCAATTCAGCTTGTAGGCCAGGTGCGGGCTGTCCAGCGCCCGGCCGTTCGGCACGTACACCGACCACACCCGGCAGCCCGCGCAGGTGGCGGAGATGGCCCGGGCCTCCGGGTCCGGGAAGCCGGGCTCGGCGGTGAAGCCGCGGCGCACGTCGTCCAGGCCGGACCGGGACAGGATGGCTACCCCGTTCCACCGGCCGGTGCCGTACAGCGCGGCCTGATAGCCCAGCTCACCGACCTCGGCGGTGGGGAAGCCGCTGTCCGGGGCCTTGGTTTCCTGCAGGCAGAGCACGTCCGGCCGGACCTCGTCCAGCCAGCCGAGCAGCCGGGGCAGCCGGGCCTGTACCGAGTTGACGTTCCAGGTGGCCAGCCGCACGGTGGTTGCTCCCGTTCTGTTAGGCGTTGACGTGCAGGGCGGCGTTCAGCGCGACGCCGTGCCCGGACCGCTCGATCACCCGGACCGCGCCGGTCTGCGAGTCACGCAGCCAGAGCAGGCCGGAGCGGCCGGACAGCTCGCGCGCCTTGATCACCTGCCCGTCCGGCAGAGCGACCTTGGTGCCCGCGGTCACGTACAGACCGGCCTCCACCACGCAGTCGTCGCCCAGCGAGATGCCGATCCCGGCGTTCGAGCCGATCAGGCAGCGCTCGCCGACCGAGATCGTCTCCTTGCCGCCGCCGGACAGGGTGCCCATGATGGCTGCGCCGCCGCCCACGTCGGACCCGTCGCCGACCACCACCCCGGCCGAGATCCGGCCCTCCACCATGGACGTGCCGAGGGTGCCCGCGTTGAAGTTGACGAAGCCCTCGTGCATGACCGTGGTTCCCTCAGCCAGGTGCGCGCCGAGCCGGACCCGGTCCGCGTCGGAGATGCGCACCCCGCTGGGCAGCACGTAGTCCACCATCCGGGGGAACTTGTCCACCCCGTACACGGTGACCGGCCCGCGGTGGCGCAGCCGCAGCCGGGTGGCCTCGAAATCGGGCACCGGGCAGGGCCCATAGTTCGTCCACACCACGTTGGCCAGGTGCCCGAAGACGCCGTCCAGGTTGCAGGTGCGCGGCCGGACCAGCCGGCCGGACAGCAGGTGCAGGCGCAGGTAGACGTCGGACGCGCCGGCCGGGGCGGCGGCCAGCCGGCCAATCGTGGTCCGGACCGCGACGACTTCCACCCCGCGGTCGGGATCTTCGCCGAGCAGGCTCACCGCGTCCGGGCCGAGCGCCTCGGTGGCGTCCGCCACGGACAGCCGGTCGGTGCCGGCCGCCGGGCCGGCCGGGATCAGTTCCGGCGCCGGGAACCAGGTGTCCAGCACGGTGTCGCCGGCCATGGTGGCCAGGCCGACACCCTGCGCCCCGGTCAGCTCGGCATCGAAGTCAGGCTCAGTCACGGGCACATGCTAGCCGCCGCGGCGGCCCGGGGGCCGCC
>DATCUG010000037.1:0-5029 GCA_036567525.1 Streptosporangiaceae bacterium
CCGGCGGCCTGGTCACGGCACCCGCACCCAATGGGCCGCCGAGGGGACCCCGCTGGCATTGACCGCGAACAGCATGTAGTAGCTGGGCGGCAGCAGGTTCGCGTTGCCCGGCAGGGTGATCCTGAGCCGGCCCGGGCCGGCCGGCCGGAACGACACCGCGACCGAGCGCTCGTTGACATCGGTCACGTGGGTGGGGTTGTCCGGCCGCATCAGCCGCAGGTAGCTGATCCGGGCCGACTGGGTCACGGTGATCAGGTAGCTGTGCCGCCGCCGCAGCACGCCGGGCGCGGCGGTGATCCGCGGCCGCGGGCCACGGAACAGGTAGGGCGGGTCGTAGACGTCGATCTCGTGGTTGAACGTCTGCGGCGCGGTGTCCTGCTGGTTGCCGAACAGCGGGTTCCCGCCCAGCGTGAGCACGCTGCCGTTGGGCAGCAGGATGCCGCCGGAGTGGTAGTCCCGGCCGGTGATCGAGTTAGCCGCCCAGGAGAACGAGTTGCTGGCCACGTGATAGATCCGGGTGTCCCGGTTGTCGCTGCCGTGCATCCCGCGGTAGTACCGTGACCCGCCGGTCACCAGCACCTCGTCGGTGGGCAGCAGCACGGTGATCGGATAGCGGGTCGGCTGGGCCAGGTCGGGGCCGCGCACCCAGTGCGGGTCGGGCGCGGCCACGTCGATCAGCGCGGTGCGGGCGGTGGACGAGTTCGACTGGCCGACGCCGCCCCCGCCGAGCACCATGAACGTCTGCTGCTGGGCGGGCGGCAGCAGCACCGAGGCGCTGGTCTCCAGGTCCTGCGGGTCAGGTATGCCGGGCACCGGGCGGAACAGGCCGGTCCGCGGGCTGTAGAACCCGGGCGTGCGCCAGGCCGGGGTGGCCGGGCCGTAGCCGGCGTTCGACCCGGTGAAGAACAACTGGCCGTTCCCGGTCAGGAACGTGGCCGGGTAGGTCGGGAAGCCGTGTGCCGGGCCGGCTGACCAGGTGCTGGTGCGCGGGTTGAACATCTCGCTGTTCATCGTGATCTGGCCCTGGCCGTCCAGCCCGGACATCGCCATCACCATGCCGTTGCCCAGCTCGGCCAGCGTGGGATACCAGCGGGCGTAGTTCATCGAGTTGACCTTGAGGAACCGGGAGGTCCGGACGTCGAAGATGTAGGCGTCCTTGACGCCCTGGAAGTTCTGCTTCTGCAGCGTCATCGGGGTGCCGATGCCGTACAGCAGGTGGTTGGCCTGCGGGCCGAGCAGGCCGTTGACCCGGAACCGGTCCGCTCGCCTGGTCTCCCCGGCGCGTCCTTTGCGCACCGCGTCCACCCAGACGCTGCGCTGGCTGGGCACGATCCGCGGGTTCCCGCCGGGGGCGCCGGGGCGGGTGGCCGCGCGCGGGACGCGGATCGCGAACGCCGTCGCGACCTGGACACCCCGCGGGCCGGTGAAGATGGTTCCCTTGGGCAGGTGCCACGCCTGGGCCGGGTCGTTGTTGATGATCGTCATGCTGCCGCCGGCGTGCGTGGGGTGCAGGTTCTCGTATCGTGCCGTGCCGCCCGCGATCAGGATGTTCCCGTCAGGCAGCTCGATGTGCCCGGCGCAGAACAGGTCCCACGGTGTGGGGATGAGCCGCATCCGCATGGTCCGCGGGTTGAGCAGCAGGGTCTTGAACGTGCCCGCGTTGAAGAACGCCTGGTTGTTCCCGGAGCCGGCCATGATCAGCACGTCCCCGTTGTGCAGCAGGGTCGAGTGGATGCCGTTGACCTGGAATCTGGGCGGGATGCCGAGCTTGGTCCACAGCCCGTACCTGGCTTCGTATGCGGGCCGGGTGACCTGGTAGTGGTGATACCAGCTGGTGGCCTCGGCACCTAACGTCGGCGCGTTGGCCGCCGTGATGGCGCAGCACGCCACGAGCACGGCGGCGCTGCCCAGCAGGCGGCGGCCGGGCCGCTTCGCGGGCCTGGCGGCGGAGGGCCTGGCGGTGGAGGGCTTAGTGGCGGACGGCTTGGTGGCGGAGGCAGCACGGTTCATCGGGACGGGATCTCCTTCGCGGCGGCGTACCGGTCAAACAGCCAGATCGCGATCGGGGCCAGGCAGACCAGGAGGATGACGGCCGTCCAGCCGATCATCATCGGGTACGGCCGGTGCCGGAGCAGCGCCACGGCCAGGATCGCCATAGGCACCCCGGCCCAGAGCAGTGAGTAGCGGAACGTCCACAGGCCATCCAGGCTGCTGGCTGAGCCCTTGGCGGTGACGGTGAACGACAGCTTGCGGCGGAACGCCACCTTGATCAGGCTGCGCGCGTAGATCGGCGCGGTCAGCGCCGAGACGAGCATGCCGGACAGGCCGGACGAGCCGGCCGGTTCGTGCGGGCTCACGTTGTGCCGCCGCATGAACCGGTAGAGCAGGAACTGGATGGCCGCCACGTCCACGTAGTAGGTGAGCCACCAGCCCGCGTTGGTGCGCAGCCCGCTGACGCCGAGCCCGAGATAGCACGCGCTGATCGCGATGCCCAGGATCCAGCCCACCGCCACCGACGGGTAGTAGGTGAGCATCAGCAGGTAATGCAGCATGGCGCCGGGCCGGAGCTTGAACACCAGCCGCCACACCTGCCGGGCCAGCGCGTCGAACGTACCGGCCGACCAGCGGGCCTGCTGGCTGAAGAACTCCCCCCACGAACTCGGCCCCTCCCCCACCGCGACCAGGTCGGGGGTGTAGACCGAGCGCCACCGGCGGCCGGTCTGCTGGCTCCGGGTGGTGTGGATGGTCAGGCTGGTCGCCATGTCCTCGGTGATGGAGGCGACGTAACCGGCCCTGATGGCGCTGGTGCGGACGGCCGCGTTGGTGCCGACCAGCATGGCGCAACGGCGCCGGTTGCCCGCGCGCTGGATCACGCTGTGAAACAGGTACTGCGCCGACTCGGCCCAGCGGGTGATCCGGTTGCCCTGGTTGCCGTAGAACTGCGGGGCCACCACGAAAGCCACATCCGGATCCCGGAAGTAGCCGAGCAGCCGTTCGGCCATAATCGGCAGCGGGACGTGGTCGGTATCCACGAACATGACCACGTCGTAGTGCCCGGCGTATTCCCAGAGCCAGCGGTTATGGTTGCCGTGTTTCGTCTTGCTGGCGAACGTGCCGGTGTTCAGCTCCAGATAGCCGCGGCCTTTCCGGCTGAAATGCCGGACGCCCAGCCGCTGGCACATCGCCTTGACCGCCGCCGAGTCCCCCTCGTCCAGCAGCCACACATCGAACTGGCCGTCGTAGACGATCGCCTTGGCCGCCCGCAGCGTCCGTTCGGCCAGTTCGACCGGTTCCTTTTCTGGCACGATCGTGGTCAGGAACGCGACCCGGAGGCCGGGGTCCGGTTCAACCGGTACCGGATCCCTGGCGGCCAGGCAGGCCCGGGACACGGTTAATACATTCGTCAGCAATAAAAGCTGCATGACGATGGAACCGAGCGCCATCGCGCCGCGCAGCAGGATGTATCCATCGCTAAGCGCCAAGTGCACGTCCGAGGGCCAGAGCAGGCCAGCCAGTGGCGGGTACTGGGACTGAAAGATCAGCCAGTAGATGAACCTCGCGTCCAGCGCCACCAGGGCCAGTGCGATGAGCCGGGTGGCCAGCCACTCACGGCGGCTGTGATGGATCCCCCGGTACCGCACCCGGTAGGGCCGGCCTGGGTCCGGCCGGGTCAGTGGGCCGGCCAGGCAGGTGTAGTGGGCGTAGCCGAATTCCGCTTCGGCTAACCCGTCATCCACCGGCGCGAGCACGCCACCCACGGCCATGTACGCGCGCCGCACTGGGGGCATGATTTCCGTCGCGTCTGGCACAGAATTATGGCGGCCTCCGGCCGGGCTGGGGAGCGGGCTGGCCAACGTCTCTCCTTCACGTGGTCATGCGAATTTGGCTCGTTAATGAGCATGGCGTGCAACGTGTCAGCCGTGCCGGAGCACGGGACGGAAAGTGTTACCAATCAGATACAGGGGCCGTGTTTAGTGATGTTCCCCGGATAGCTGCGTGCGACTGCCTGCGTGACGGCGGTCACATTGCCAAGCCGCGCGCCTTACCGAAACGATCATTAGTTGCTCTCCAGCCAATGACCCGGCCACCTAAATTATCGCGGCGTTCCCCGGAACACCTGTTATACGGTAAGCGGTGGCCGCGGCGGAAAGCAACTGGAAGTTTTTCCCAGGGCCGCTTATTAACCTAATTCTGTAAAAGAGTGCGGATTACAGTGCTGATGGGGCAAATCGTGACACCTTGGGACAGTCAGCGGCCAAGCGGCGGGCCGAGGTAGACGAGTTCGTCCAGCGAATTGCCGTCGCGGAAGGTGACGGTGACCGCGCCGGCCCGTACCCAGCCGCAGCTCTCGTACAGCCGGATCGCCCCGGTCAGGTCGGCGGCCACGTCGAGGACCGGCCACAGGCCCCGGCTGACGGCCTGCTGACTGCCGTGTGCCAGCAGCCGACGCCCGATGCCATCCCGCCGGGCGGCCGGCGCCACCAGCAGCCGGGAGATCACACCGAGTTCGTTAGCTGGCCGCCCGGTCGCCGCGCTGGCCAGGTCCATCGGGGCGGGCGCGGTGCGCTGGCGCAGCGCCACGTGCCCCACGATGCGCCGGTCCCGCTCGGCCACCCACACCCCGTACGCGTCCGGCCTGACGAGGAAGTCGCGCAGGTCAGCCCGCAGGTGATGCGGATACCCATCCCGCTCGTGCACCACCCGGGCTAGCTCCACGCACCCGGCGAGGTCGTCGTCAGTGCGGTCCCGGAGCAGCACGCCACCACTCTTCCACACCGCCTGCCGCGCTCCGGGCCAGCACCATCGTCCCCACGAGCCCCAGCACTACCTGCACACCCCACCCGTTCGCCGGTGCCGCCTGCCTGCATGGCCGGTGCCCCTGGGTGATACCACGGTCTTGTGCGGAACTAGCTGTGCTGAGGATGCAGGACGCTAGCGGCGTGGGGAGCTGGGATGTCACCCGGCCCGCTGGTCTGGTGCGGTTCACGGGCGAGGCTGAGAGGCGGGAGATGCAGGTAGCGGGGATCCG
>DATCUG010000038.1:0-14861 GCA_036567525.1 Streptosporangiaceae bacterium
CCAATGCGGCGGGCGGGATCCAGCACGGGCTGCGGGTCGGCCAGCCGGTGCTGATCCGCGACCACCTCAACCTGACCGGCCGCTCCCCGCTGACCGGCCCGCCGCCACCGGAGGGCTACCCCGGCCGGTTCACCGACCTGACCGACCTGTACTCAGCCCGGCTCCGTGCGCTCACCCGGGAGGCCGGCCAGGGCCTGGCCGAAGGTGTATACGCCGCGCTCCCCGGACCACATTACGAAACGCCAGCTGAAATCAGCGCCCTGCGCCAGCTCGGGGCCGACCTGGTGGGGATGTCCACTGCGCTGGAAGCCATCGCCGCCCGTCATCTGGGGGCTGAGGTGCTGGCCATCTCGCTGGTCTCGAACCTGGCCGCCGGACTGTCCGGGCACGGGCTGGACCACGCCGAGGTGGTCGCGGCGGGCCGGGCCGCCGCAGGCCGGATGGGCACCCTGCTGGCTCGCGTGCTGCCGTCGGTCACATGACACCCGGTCACCCAGCACCAGGCGAGCTGACCCAGCACGTCCGGGCCTGGATCGCCGACGACCCCAGCCCAGCCGACCGCGCCGAACTGGACGGCCTGCTGGCGGCGGGTGGGCAGCCGGGCGCGGCCGGCCAGGCGGCACTGGCCGACCTGGCCGACCGGTTCGCCGGGCGGCTGGAGTTCGGCACCGCGGGCCTGCGCGGCGCGATGGGCGCCGGGCCGAACCGGATGAACCGCGCGGTGGTCCGGGCCGCGACCATGGGCCTGGCCCGCTGGCTGCACGAACGCCGGCCGGCCGCCGCCCGGGCCGGGGTGGTGCTCGGCTGGGATGCCCGGCACCGGTCGGCCGAGTTCGCGGCCGAGGCGGCGGCCGTGCTCACCGGGGCCGGTATCCCGGTGCACCTGCTGCCCGACCGCAGCCCGACCCCGCTACTCGCGTTCGCGGTCCGGTACTTGTCGGCCGGGGCCGCCGTGATGATCACCGCCAGTCACAACCCGCCCGCGGACAACGGCTACAAGCTCTATCTGGGAGACGGCGCGCAGATCGTGCCGCCGGTAGACGCCCAGATCGAGGCGGCCATCCGCGAACTGGGCCCGCTGTCGCAGGCCCGGCTGGGCCCGGTGGACGGCCCGTTGGTCACCCGGCACGGCCCCGGGATCGCCCAGGCTTACCTGGCCGCCGTGCTCGCGACGGTGCCGCCCGCGGGGCCGTCGCCAGATCTGCGGCTCATCTATACGCCATTGCACGGGGTGGCGGGCGGCCTGATGCTCCAGGCCATCGAGCGGGCCGGGTACCCGGCGCCGCACGTGGTGGTGGCCCAGGCCCAGCCCGACCCGGATTTCCCCACCGTGTCCTTCCCTAACCCGGAGGAGCCCGGGGCGCTGGACCTGGCGCTGGCTGAGGCCGCCCGGCTCGGCGCCGACCTGGTGCTGGCCAGCGATCCGGACGGGGACCGGCTCGCGGTGGCGGTGCCTGACCCGGCCAGCGGCGGTAGCTGGCGCACGCTCACCGGCGACCAGGTCGGTGCCCTGCTCGGCGCGTACCTGATCGACGTCACGGCAGGTGACCGGGCCGCGGATCGGCGCCTGGTCGTTTCCACCGTCGTCTCCTCGGTCATGCTGGCCAGCATTGCCGCCACGGCTGGCGTTAAGTATGCGGAGACGTTGACCGGTTTCAAGTGGATCGTCAGGGCAGCTGATGATCAGCCCGGCAGCCGCTTCGTGTTCGGGTACGAGGAGGCGCTGGGCTACGCGGTCGGCGACGTGGTCCGGGACAAGGACGGGATCAGCGCCGCGCTCACCGTGCTCAGCCTGGCCAGCCGGGCCCGGGCCGCCGGGCAGGGCCTGCTGGACCGGTGGGACGCGCTGGAGGCCGCGCACGGCGTGCACCTGCGAGCCCAGCTGACCGTGGCCACCCGCGCGCCGGCCGAGATCATGGCCGGGCTGCGCGCGGCGCCGCCCGCCGAGCTGGCCGGGCAGCCGGTGCTGGACGTAACCGACCTGGCGGGTGGCGGGCCGCTGCCGCCGTCGGATGTGCTCATCTTCCGGCTGCCGGGCAGCCGGGTGGTGGTCCGGCCCAGCGGCACCGAGCCGAAACTCAAGTGCTACCTGGAGGTCATGGAGCCGGTCACCGATGACGGCCTGGCGGTGGCCCGGCAGGCCGCGGCGGCCCGGATGGGACCGCTGCGCGACGCGGCCGGGGCCTTGCTAACGGCCTTCGGTTAGCGGCAGTTCTGGTAAGGCGGGCCGCAGTTCTGGTACACATGGCCGACGCCGAGGCGGCCAGCAGGAAGAGGATCCCGGCCACCGCGAGCGCCAGCCCGATGACCGTGGCGACCACCTGCATCCTGGCCCGGTCATCCAGCGGCTGCTGCGGCAGCAGTGACTTCCACGGCGGGACGCGGCCGAGCAGCCATTCCGTCCACGTCGCCGATTCGGTCGCCCGCCTGGCGTGCCAGGCGGCCAGGCCACGGAAGCCGCCGGGCCGGGAAATGTTTGATCCCTGACCGCCGGGTAAAGCGCGATGAGTGGGAGCGCCAATTGTCACCGGGCATCTGGTCGCGGGCCGTTATCGCCTGCTGACCCCGCTCGGCAATGGCGGGATGGGCACGGTATGGCAGGCCGAGGATGAACTGCTGGCCCGCCTGGTCGCGGTGAAGGAGATCTCCCCGCCACCCGACGTTAGCCCGCAGGAACGGGCTTTGCTCCGGGAGCGGACGCTGCGGGAGGCGCGCACCGCCGCCCGGCTCAGCCACCCGAACGTGGTCACCATCTACGACGTGGTCGAGGACGACGGCCGGCCGTGGATCGTGATGGAGTTGATTGCCGCCCGGTCACTGCGCGATCTGGTGCTGGCCAACGGGCCGCTGAGCGCGCAGCACGCGGCCCAGATCGGGTTGCAGGTGCTGGCCGCGCTGACCGCCGCGCATTCGCTCGGCATCCTGCACCGCGACGTCAAGCCGGGAAACGTGCTGATCGACGCGGCGGGGCGGGCGGTGCTGGCCGACTTCGGCATCGCCCGGACGCAGGACAGCCCGACGCTCACCACCTCCGGGGTGCTGGTCGGATCGCCTTCGTATATCGCGCCGGAGCGGGCGAGCGGGGAGCCGGGTGGCCCGGAGTCGGATCTGTGGTCGCTCGGTGCCACGCTCTACGCCATCGTCGAGGGCCGGCCGCCGTACGACCGGGCCGGCGCGCTGCCCACGCTGATGGCGGTGGTGCATGAAGATCCTGATCCGCCCGCCCGGGCCGGCCCGCTGTGGCCGGTGATCAGGAGTCTGCTGGACCACGTGCCGTCCCGGCGGCCGGACGCGGGCGAGACCGAGCGCATGCTGCGCCGGGTGGCCGAGGGAATAAGCGAACCCGGCACCGCGCCACTGCCCGCCCAACCCGAGCCGGCGGGCCGCCCGTTCGACAGTGGCGCCAGCCTGGCCGCCGCCGAGCAGACCCGCACGTTCCACCCAGGGGAAACCGCGCACCTCCAGCCGCCGGGAGAGGCGGAGGCCGAGCCGTCAAGCGAGGTCGTGGCCGAGCCGGCACACGAGGTTGAACCCCAGCCACCGGTGGCGGTGCTGCCGCACGAGATTGAACCCCAGCCGCCGGGTGAGGTGGAGGCCGAGCCACCAGGCGACGTCGTGGCCGAGCCGGCACACGAGGTTGAACCCCAGCCGCCGGGTGAGGTGGAGGCCGAGCCACCAGACGACGTCGTGGCCGAGCCGGCACAGGAGGCGGAACCCCAGCCACCGGGCGAGCCAGCGGCCGAACTGCCGGTTGAGCCGGAACCCGAGCCGGACAGCCGGAGCGATCGCCCCAGCCCAGCGCCGCCGGATCAGCCGGCGCCGCACCCACTGGCCGGGCTGCTCCGGGCCGACGCGCCACAGCGCCGTCGCCGGCCGTCCCGGCCACTCGTCGCGGCCATCGCGGTGGCTGTCCTGGCCACCCTCACTGGCGTCGTGTTCGCTCTGGTCACGGCCAGCCAGCACGGCACCCCGTCCGCCGCGGGCCGTCACTCCCACCCGGCCACCGGGCACGCCACCCAGCCCCGGCCGACTCCGTCGGCCACCGGCCCGGCCACATCGCGCCCCACCTCGTCCCGGCCGAGTGGCAGCAGGGCCGGGGGTGGACCGCCGGTTATCCCGGCGGGCTGGCACGACTTCCATAACTCCACCGGCTTCTCGATCGCGGTACCCAACGGGTGGCGCGTGTCACACCAGGGTCACTACGTCTATGTGCTGCCGCCGTCCGGGACGATGTTCCTGCTCATCGATCAGAGCGATCATCCGCAGCCCAACCCGCTGGCCGACTGGCAGCAGCAGGAAGCCAACCGGAGAGGGAGTTATCCCGGTTACCGCCGGATCCGGCTGCAGGCGGTGCCCTACGCGCAGGCCGAGAAGGCCGCGGACTGGGAGTTCACTTACTACCGGCAGGGTGTCCTGACCCACGTGCTGAACCGGAACGTGCTGGCCAACGCAGACCACGCCTACGCGCTGTACTGGTCCACCCCGGCCAGCCAGTGGCAGCGGGAATGGCATCTGTTCGAGGTATTCGCGCGCACTTTCCGGCCCGCCCCGGCCTGAGCCGCCGGGCACCGGGCAGGGGCCGGGCCGGCGTGGCCAAAGCTGGCCGAGCCGTGGCAAGCTCGGTGATATGGGAAACGAGGGGGAGAGCACTACCTTGCGAAACAACCCAGTACCGGCTGACGACATCGAGACCGCGGCCTGCGCGGTCGCTCATGGCCACGCTCCGGTACCGGCCACCGACCGGACCCTGGTCACGGCGTTCGCCTCGCCGGTCGCGCATTATCTGCTGCACTTCGCCAGTGAGGCTGGCTTCCGGGCCGTGCTGGTCGAGCCCGACCTGTCCCGGGCGGGCGCGGCCTGGGCCACGCCCTACCTGGTCACCGGCGAATTCGGGGACCTGCTGGACGACAGCGCGGACGTGGTGGTGACCGACCACCACCGGCCCGAACTGGGCGTGGTGCTGCGCGACGCACTCGCCAGCAAAGCCCGCTGGATAGGCATCCTGGGCAACCCACGGCACCAGGGACCGCACATCAAGGCGCTGGCCAGCCTGGGCGTGCCGGATGAGGAGATCGCCCGGGTGCACCGGCCGGCCGGGCTGAATATCGGCTCCCGTACCCCGCCGGAGATTGCCATCGCGACACTGGCCGGGCTGATCGCGGACCGCAACGGCCGTCCGGGCGGCTTCGAGTTCTGACTCATGGCGGTCAGCTCAGCCCACGGATCCGTCGCGGTCGAAATCTGCGACAATCGAGATTATGAGCCGCGACATTCACGTGCCCTACTCAGTCGAACAGGATGAAGACGGCATTTGGTGTGCCTCTGCTCAGCTGCGACCTGGGGTTGGCGCGGTGGGTGACGGTGCCACGGCCGAAGAAGCGATAGCTGACCTGCGCGAGGCACTCACCACGCTCATCGAGGAAGTTGGCGCACCGCCCGAACTGACGCTGACCCTCGACGTCGCCTGATGCCGTCAGCAATCCCTGCCGTTCCTGGCGTCAGGGCGCACGGTTCCCATTCCGGTTCATCCTGGACGCGATATGCCCAAAGGAACTCTGCGCAACGTCCTGGCGATCATCGGCATGGAAGTGGATGAGCTGCGCAAACTGCTCTAACCCGTGAGGCACCGGAAACTAGACCGCGGACGGCGGGATGTTCACCGGAGAATCCGAGGGGCAAGGAGCAGCGCAGCGGCCGCGCACGGGTGCGCGGCCGCTGCCTGTCACTTAAAGGACTCTGGTCAGCCGCCCGCCCCCTTGACCTCGGGGACTCCGGACACTGTGCCCTGCGCTGTGTTCAGGGCCGACTGCGGCGAGGCGGTCCCGGTGATCGCGGCCTGGATGGCCGTCCAGATGGCCTGCGACACCTTCGGGTAGTTGGCGCCGTACTGGGTCGTCCGCGACCGGGACGTCGCGGTCTCGTGAGCGAACACGGTGTACTCCGGGCCGCCCTTCAGGTACTGGGCCGTCACCGCGGCCTTGGTCGGCAGGTAGTACATCAGCCCGGTGATGTGCTGCATGACCGATGGCGCCTGAGCGCCCTTGATCCACTGCCAGGCCATGTTCTGCTGCTGCGAACTGCCCGAGTTGCCGATGTTCCAGGTCTCGCCGCCGAGCGGGGTGATCACGGTCTGGCCGGCCTTCTGGGTGGGGATCGGCACGATCCCGTACTGCTTGTTGTACTTCCAGCCGGCCGCGTTCAGCTCGGGGAAGATCCACGGGCCATCTTCGATCATGGCTGCGGTCTTGTGCAGGAACTGCTGGGTGAGGTCCGGGTCCTGGCCCCACTGCAGGACCGACTTGGAGGCCGACCCGTCCTTGACCATGTTGACCCAGAGCTGCAGGGACTGAGTGAACGCGGGGGAATTCACCTTGTTGAGGTTGCCGCCGGCGCTCCAGAAGAACGGCTCGAGCTGCCAGGTGGACTGCTCGTCGGCGGTCGCGTCGAACGCGAAGCCGTGCACGTTGCCCTTGGTCAGGGTCTTCGCGTCCGACTGCAGCTGCGCCCACGTCGTCGGCGGGGACAGGTGCGCGGCCGCGAACATGGCCTTGTTGTAGAAGAGGCCGACCGTGTTGGTGCCGATCGGGTAGCAGTACTGCTTGCCCTGGTAGGTGCACTCACTGATGGCACCGGGCACGTACCCGCTGGTGGTGAAGCCGGGCAGGCCGTTCAGTGGCTTGAGCTGGCCGGTGGCCGCGACCTCGGGCACGTTCGGGTTGTCCAGCATGACGATGTTGGGCAGGTCACCGGCGCTGGCCTCTTGCAGCACCTTGGTGATGAGGTTGGCGTACGGCACGACCTCGCGCTTCACCGTGACGTTGGGGTGAGCCGCTTCGAACTTCTTGTTGTACCAGTTCACGGCCGCGTTGCCGCCGCTGGACGTGAAGTAGTCCAGCTCCGTGATGGTGACCTTGCCGTTGCTGCTGCCGCCACCCGACGACGATCCGCAGCCCGCGGCGGCCAGCGCGAGGGCCGCCACACCGACCGCCAGCAACTGCCAGCGCCTGCGGGTCCCGGCTCTCCGGCCGGGCTGTCTAGGCCACGTTGCCATATGCATGATTTCGTTTCCTCTCACATTTCCGGACCGGATAGCGGTGCCTGCGTGGGCTTTCCGTTTGGGCATTCCGGGCTCAGGCTCAGCCCTTGACCGAGCCGACGGTCAGCCCGGCCGCGATATAGCGCTGGGCGGCGACGAGCAGCATGGCCGCGGGCAGCACCCCGACCACGCACAACGCCATTGCCTGACCCAGGTTTGTCTGGAACTCGCCGATATAGGAGTAGATGCTCAGCGTGATTGGCTCGAACGTGTTTCCGGACAGCAGGGTGAGCGCGAAGATGAAATCGCCCCAGCCCTGCAAGAACGCGAAGACGGCGATGGTGATGACGGCCGAGCGGCTCATCGGCAGCACGACGCGGAGGAATGTCGTCCACTCGGACGCCCCGTCCACCCGCGCCGCCTGGAGCACGTCGGCGGGCAGGCCCAGCATGAACGCGCGCAGCACCAGGATGGCGAACGGGACCGTGTAGCTCGCGTCGGCCAGGATCAGGCCGGGATACGTGTTCAGCAGGTGCAGCTTGTGGTACAGGATGAAGAGCGAGTTAGCGATCACAATTGACGGCAAAATCTGGGCGATCAGCAGGCCGCCGATGATGATGACGGTGACCCGGAACCGGTAACGCGACAGCGCGTGCGCGGCGGGCAGCGCGATGACCAGGGTCAGCAGGGCGGTGCCGAGGCCGATGATCAGGGTGCTGGCGATGTGGCCGCCCTGGCTGGAAATGACCGCGCTGTAGTTGCTGAAATTCCACGTGGGCGGCCAGAAGTTGTAGTGGTTGCCGAGTAGCTGATTGTTGTTCTCGAAGGACGCGATCACCACCGCGTACAGCGGGAACAGCATGATGACCAGGGCGATGAGCGCACCGAACGCGGCCAGCGGGGCGGTGAATTTATGCTGCCGGATCATGTCATGCCCTCCGCAGTGATTCCCGGTTGAGCCAGATGTAGACCGGCGCGGCCAGCAGCGCGATGATCAGCAGAATGGTGTTGAGGGCAGCCCCGGGACCGTACTCGAACTGCTGGAACGAGAGGTTGTAGGCCCACGGCGCCATGATCATCGTCGAGTTGGCCGGGCCACCCTGGGTCAGCCCGATGACCACGTCGAACACCTTCACGGTGAATACGAAGCCGAGCACGAACACGACCTCGATCACCGGCCGGATCACCGGCAGGGTGACCCGGATGAGCCGCTGCCAGCCGTTGGCCCCGTCGATCATGGCCGCTTCGGTCAGCTCGACCGGGACATCCTGCAGCGCGCTGTACAGCAGCACGGTGAAGAACGGGATGCCGATCCAGATGTTCGCGATCAGGATGGTGGCGTAGGCGGGCCCGGGTGAGGTCAGCCAGCCCACCGGCTGGCTGATCAGGTGCAGGTCGGACAGCACCTCGTTGACCGCGCCCGCCTCGAGCTGGAACAGGAAGCGGAAGATGAATCCGGTGATCAGCAGCGGCAGCAGCCACGGGATGATGACCAGCGACCGGGCCACCCGGCGCAGCGGGAACCGCAGGTTGAACAGCAGGGCCAGGCCGAAGCCGATGATGAACTGGAAGAACAGCGAGCCAGCGGTGAACGTGAACGTCCGCAGGATGGCGCTCTGCGTGGTCGGGTCGCCCAGCGCGGTCTTGTAGTTGGCCAGGCCGGCGAACGGGGCGAACAGGCTGGCGATGGTGGCCGGCGAGGTCTGCTCGAAGCTCAGGATCAGGTTGTAGACGATCGGCAGCGCGAACGCGAACAGCACGTAGGCGATGGCCGGGATGAGAAAGACCGCCCGCGCGTAGCGCGTCCAGCGTGACGCGCGGGAGACCTCGGCGGTCGCGCGATCAGGCCGCGGACGGCGGGCGGTGGCCCGGCGGGCCGGGGCCGCGGTTCTGGCCAACCAGCGTCACTCCCCAGGGTTCTCGTTCTCGGCTGGGCCGAGGCTCGATACCGGCCCGAACGGCTGCAGGCGGCCACCGGCCCGCAGGTAGACCGGAATGGTGTCCAGCGGCGCCGGTGCGGTGACCCAGCCGCCGCCCTGATACTCGGCGCCGGTCCAGGCGTCCTGCCACGTCGTGCCGCCGGGCCCCGCGGGCAGGTAGACCTGGCGCTCCCGGGCGCCTTCGGTCACCACCGGGGCGACCAGGATGTCGCTGCCCAGCAGGAACTGGTCGGCCACGTCCCAGGTGACCGGGTCGGCCGGGAAGTCCACGAACAGCGGGCGCATCGGAGGCAGGCCGGTCTCGTGGGCGACCTGCATCTGCGCCATCACGTAGGGCCGCAGCCGTTCCCGCAGGAACAGGAGCTGCCTGATGATGGCGTACTGCTCGTCGCCGAACGACCAGACCTCGTTGGCCGCGCCGGTCTGCTCCGCGCCGATCATGGTCCCGGGCTCGCGGATCCCGTGCAGCCGGAAGACCGGGCAGAACACGCCGAACTGGAACCAGCGGACGATCAGCTCGCGGAACGACGGCGAGCCGATGTCACCGTTCTTGAAGCCCCCGATGTCCGTGGTCCACCACGGGATGCCGGACAGGCCGATGTTCAGCCCGGCCGGGATCTGGCGGCGCAGGTCCTCGAACGTCGAGTCGATATCGCCGGACCAGACCAGCGCCCCGTAGCGCTGGCTGCCCGCCCAGGCGGACCGGCATAGGCTGAGGATCTCCGTCTCCCCCTCGGCCTGCATCCCCTCGTAGAAGCCGCGGGCGTGCAGCATCGGGTAGATGCCGCTGACCTCGGCGCCCGGGCCAGCCTGATAGCGGAGGTTCTCCGGCTGCTCCGGGACCAGCTCCGGCTCGCACGCGTCCAGCCACCAGGTGCGGATGCCGTACTTGTAGTAGCCCTCCTTGACCTTGGACCACACGTAGGACCGGGCGTCCGGGTTAGTGGCGTCGTAGAACGTCATCGGGACGCGGGCCGGCGAGCCGCGGTCCCAGATGGCCAGCTGGGCCGGGAACCCGTACTCGTTGCCGACGAGCAGGCCAGCCTCGTCCATCTCGGCATAGTTCTCGCTGTCCGGGCTGACGGTGGGCCAGATGGAGACCATCAGCCTGACGCCGAGCTGCTCCAGCTCGGCCACCATGGCCGCCGGGTCGGGCCAGTCCGCCGGGTCGAACCGCCACTCCCCCTGGCGGGTCCAGTGGAAGTAGTCGATGACGATGACGGAGAGCGGCAGCCCGCGCCGCTTGTACTCCCGGGCGATGCCGAGCAGCTCATCCTGCGTCTTGTAGCGGAGCTTGCACTGCCAGAACCCAGCCGCCCAGGCTGGCAGCAGCGGCGCCCGGCCAGTGACCTCCGTGTAGGCCCGCAGCAGGGTGGCGGGGTCGTCGGCGGCGGTGATCCAGTAGTCCCACTGCCGGGTCGCCTCGGACACCCAGCGGGTGACCGTGGTGCCCAGCTCCACCCGGCCGATCCCCGGGTGATTCCAGAGCAGGCCGTAGCCCCGGCTGGAGACCAGGAAGGGGATGTTCACCTCGGTGTTGCGCTGCACCAGTTCGATGACGGCGCCCTTCTGGTTGAGCCGCCCATGCTGGTGCTGGCCCAGCCCGTAGAACCGCTCCTCGTCACACGCGTTGAACTGCAGCTCGAAGTGGTGCATGCCGCCGCCGACCGGGCGGTACCGCCGGGTGGGCGGCCCGGTGAAGTGGGGTGTCGTCTCGGACAGCAGCTCCCGGCCATCGGCCCCGAGGAAGCGCAGCTGGCCGGCCGCGGATATCTCGGCGGTCAGCCCGCCGCTGGTGATCCGGCCCAGCGGGCCGCTGATCTCGATATCCGCCGTGGATCCGGGCTGGTCCAGCAGCGCACGGTCCAGGGTACCGGGCAGATCGTCGCGGATGGCCTGCCACCGGGTCCCGCGCACCCGGAGACTGCTGGGCCCCCAGGGCTCGATACGGACGGTCTCCTGACCTCCCCGCCACACCAGAGCCGTACCGTCCTGCGTCAACAAGCCCATCGGCGGAGCCCTCCCCAACCAGTCGATCCCGGCACGTGGTTCAGCGGCTTACGCAAAGGTTTTCGTATCGGCGATGCTAGGGCGGCTCAACAGAAGTGGTCAAGACTGGTTACGTACTCCCATGTCAAACCGTAATGTTAACGATAACTCGGGCGGCTGAATAAGGCCAGAGCCGTCGCGACCAGGCCCGGCGCAGGGCACTGTGGAAACAGTGATGGCAAAGGTTTTCGCCCCGCCCCCAGTGCGGTACTGTGAGCGGATCTGGAGGCGTCAACCTGGGGAGGCGGCCGCGAGTTCCATCAGCCGAGGGCCGGTCACCATCACGGACGTGGCCCGCCTGGCCGGCGTGTCCCCCGGCACGGCATCGAAAGCGCTCAACGGCCGTCGCGGCATCAGCAGCAGCACGGCCGAACGGGTGCGCCTGGCCGCTGAGCGGCTGGGCTACCAGCCCAACGCCCTGGCCCGGGGCCTGCTCACCGGGCGCAGCCTCACCGTGGGGCTGATCACGACCGACAGCTTCGGCCGGTTCAGCATCCCGGTCATGCAAGGCGCCGAGGACGCACTCAGCCCGGGCCGCATCTCCGTCTTCCTGTGTGACAGCCGCGACGACGGCATCCGCGAGCAGCACTACCTGCAGACCCTGCTGGAACGCCGGGTCGACGGCATCATCGTGACCGGGCGGCGCCAGGATCCGCGGGAGCCCATCGGCCGTCGGCTGCCGGTGCCGGTCGTCTACGCCATGACGCATTCCACCGACCCGGCTGACCTGTCGCTCATTCCCGATGACGAAGAGGGCGGCGCGCTGGCCGTGCGCCACCTGCTGAGCACCGGGCGGACCCGGATCGGCCATGTGACCGGCCCGCGCCGGTTCAGCTGCTCCGTGCTGCGGGCTCAGGGTGCGCAGTCCGCCCTGGCCGCGGTGGGCCTGGAACTGGCGGGTGGGGAACCGCTCTACGGTGAGTGGACCGAGGAGTGGGGACGGCAGGCCACCACCGCGCTGCTCCGGTCGGTGCCCGACCTGGACGCCATCTTCTGCGGTAACGATCAGATCGCCCGGGGGGCGGCCGACGCGGCCCGCGATGCTGGGCGGGCCATCCCGGACGAGGTGGCCCTGGTCGGCTTCGACAACTGGGCGGTCATCGCCGCCGCCTGCCGGCCGCCGCTGACCACCGTGGACATGAACCTGCGGCAGCTCGGCCGGACCGCCGGTGAGCGGCTGCTGGCCGCCATCGAAGGTCACCCCAGCGCCGGCCTGGAACTCCTGCCGTGCAGCCTGGTCGTCCGGGAGTCGAGCCGGCCCCGGGCGCCCCAGGCCGCCGCCGCGGCCGGCCTGGGCGGGCCGGCCGAACTGGCTGGCTAGCCCCGGCACGGCCCGCCTAGCCCTTCAGCGCGCCGGAGACCAGGCCGCGCACGTAGAAGCGCTGCAACCCGACGTACACCACGATGCACGGGATCATTGCGATCACCGCGCCAGCCAGCAGCTTGTCACGCATTTGAGTGATACCTCCGCACTGAGGAAAGTGAGCTAGTCATGCTGTGGGGGGCGGTCAGGCCCGTGGCATCCAGACCCGCATGGCCCGGCCGTCCCGGTTGTCCCACTGGAAGTAGGGAATGGCAGTCGCGGTTACCTGGTCCCCGGCTGGATTCGCGGCCGGGGTGGTGGCCTCCGGGTCCTGCCGGTAGGGCAGGCCGGAGGCGCTGGGGGCGGGGTTATGGATGGCGGCGGCCTCGATGAGCACCGTCGGCCCGACTTCGGGCACGGTGACGGCCCGCTCACTGAGGTCACCCGGGAGCAGAGCGAGGTCTTCCAGGTCAGTGCCGGCCGGCTGATCGGCCTGCTCGAAGCAGTACACCAGCGGGCCGCGCTCGATCGCCGCGGTCCCGCGCACCGCGTCGATCCGCCGGTCCGGGTAGGTCAGCCGCGGCGCCATGTCCAGCTGGTAGCTGAGCACATCACCGGGCTGCCACTGCCGCTCCACCACCACGTACCCCGCAGCGGTGGCGGTGACTGGAACCGGCTGGCCGTTCAGCGAAAGATGGGGGCGGGGGGACCAGGCCGGCACTCGCAGCGCCAGCCCAGCCGGCGCGGGCGGGGCGCTGGTGACGCGGACCTCGACCGCTGCGGCCCATGGGTAGCCGGTGTCCACCTGCACGCCGAGCTCGCCGCCGGCCAGCCGGGCGGACAGCGTGGCGCCGGTGAACTGGTGCAGGTACAGCGTGCCACCGGCCGTGGTGGCCAGGTAGTTCTGCAGCGACGCGGTGAGCCGCATGATGTTCGGCGGGCAGCACGAGCAGGAGAACCACTCCCGCCGCCGCCCCGGGTCATCTTGCTCGAAATGATCGGCCCGCCGCTGCAGCGGATTCACGTAGAAGAACCGGGTGCCGCCGGTCGCGATGCCACTGGCGAACCCGTTGTACAGGATGCGTTCCATGTGGTCGGCGTACTTGCCCTCGCCGGTGGCCAGCAGCAGCCGCCACGACCACTGGAAACTGGCGATCGCGGCACAGGTCTCGTTGTAAGCCCGGTCCGGCGGCAGCTCGAAATGGTCGCCGAAACTCTCCCCCTCGTGCCGTGACCCGTTCCCGCCGGTCAGGTACGTCTTCGCGGCCACCATGTCCGCCCAGCGATCGACCGAGGTCTGCAACAGCGCGCGGTCACCGGTCTCCGCGGCCACGTCCGCCACGCCGGCGTCCAGGTACAGCGCGCGGACCACATGCCCGACCTCGGTCGTGGTCTGCCGGACCGGCTCATGGTCCTGCAGGTAACGCGACCCGAAGCCGGAATCACCGATCAGCCCGTGGCCGCGCTGCTCGATCCACTGGCTGGCCAGCTCCAGATACGGCCGGTGCCCGGTCTCCCGGTACAGCTCCACCAGCGCCGTCTCCACGATCGGGTGACCATCCAGCCCACCATCGGCGCCCAGGAACGTGTCCACCAGATGATCAGCGAACCGCCGCGCCACCCCCAGCAGCCGGTCAGAACCGGCCCCCCGCTGGCAGGCGATAGCCGCCTGAATCAGGTGCCCGGCGCAGTACATCTCGTGACTGGACGCCAGGTTGCCGTACCGCGGCTGCCCCGACACCTGAATGGCCGAGTCCAGGTAGCCATCGGGCTGCTGCGCCTTCTCCAGCAGCGCCGTCGTCTCCTGTGCGAAGTCAGCCAGTTCCTGATCGGCTGCCCGGCCCAGTTCCCAGCCGATCGCCTCCAGCGTCTTGTAGATATCCGAGTCCATGAACACCGGGCCCCGGTAACCCTCATCCTCCCCAGCGATCGCCAGCCGCAGATTCCCGAGATTCCCGGCCACCTCCAGCTGGCGCAGCGCCAGCGGCAAACTCGCCGACCGGTTCCGCTGCTGCCAGTCAGCCAGCAAGCCACCGTTGAGAGCGCTCACCCCGCCGGAGAGCGGACGGTGCACGACCGCCGCGGCCGGGCTGGGACTGACCGGGCCACCGGCCGGCTGGCTGGCCGGACCACCGGCCGGCCGAGTCGCCGGACCACCGGCCGGCTGACTGGCATTTGCACTGCTCACCTGGCGCACTCCAGTTCCCGGGCGTCATGATGCTGGCGCGGCGACCGTCACCCCGGGGGTGGCTAAGCGCTTCTCCAGCATCACTCGCACGTAGGAATAGGTTTTCCCCAGCAACGTAGGAGTCGTAGCGTGCAGCGTCAAGCCTGTATAGTCCCGATTTGATTACATATCCCGGCCAGCCAGGCCGGGCTGGATTTCGGAGCAACCCTTTGCCTGCTAGTTCTCAGCCGCCCGGCTCACCACCACCCCCTGCTGAGCCGGCGACCGGGCCTGGGCTCAGCCCGCTAGATCCCCCGGGCCCACTAAGTCCGTCCGGCGCACTGAGTCCCCCGGGGCCGCTGGGTC
>DATCUG010000039.1:0-9342 GCA_036567525.1 Streptosporangiaceae bacterium
CGGCTCCGGCACGTCAGCGGACGAACAGGTGAGCGGCCGCATGGTTGGCCAGGCTGAGCAGTGGCTGCGGCACGATGCCGAAGACCAGCGTGGCGAGCACGCCGACGCCCACCGCCGCGCCGGTAAACACTCCCGGGGTGACCACGGTCAGGCTGCCCGGCCCGGGCTCGCTGAAGAACATCAGCACGATGACCCGGACGTAGAAGAACGCGGCCACGGCGCTGGCGATCACGCCGACGATGACCAGTGGCATGGCGCCGCCCGCGATAGCCGCCTGGAATACCGCGAACTTCCCGGTGAAGCCGCTGGTCAGCGGGATCCCGGCGAAGGCCAGCAGGAAGAACGCGAACACCCCGGCCACCAGTGGTGACCGCTTGCCCAGGCCAGCCCAGCTGGACAGGTGCCAGGCCTCGCCCGCCTGGTCCCGGACCAGGGTGACCACGGCGAACGCGCCGATGGTGGAGAAGCCGTACACGGCCAGGTAGAACAGGCTGCTGGACAGCCCGGCCACACTGGCTGCCACCATCCCGGTCAGCACGAACCCGCCGTGCGCGATGGACGAGTACGCGAGCAGCCGCTTCACGTCGGTCTGGGTGATCGCGATGATCGCGCCGACCAGCATGGTCAGGATGGCCACGCCCCACATGGCCGGCCGCCAGTCCCAGGTGAGCTGGCCGAACGCCACGTAGAACACGCGGAGCAGAGCGCCGAACGCGGACACCAGGGTGCACGAGGACATCAGCACGGTGACCGGGGTGGGCGCGCCCTGGTACACGTCGGGCTTCCAGCTCTGGAACGGGACGGCACCGATCTTGAACAGCAGCCCGATGCCGAGCAGCGCCATCCCGGCGTACAGCAGCGTCGCGTCGCCGACGTTGCTGGCCGCCTCGGCCGCGATCGCGCGCAGCGTGACCGAGCCCGCGTAACCGTACAGCATGGCCACGCCGAACAGGAAGAACGCCGAGGAGAACGAGCCGAGCAGGAAGTACTTCATGGAGGCTTCCTGGGACAGCAGCCGGCGGCGCCGGGCCAGCCCGCACAGCAGGTACAGCGGCAGCGACAGCACTTCCAGCGCGACGAACATAGTGAGCAGGTCGTTGGCCGCCGGGAACAGCAGCATGCCGCCCACCGCGAACAGGGTCAGCGGGTAGATCTCGGTGTGCGCCGCCCCGGCCAGCTGGGCGGCCCGTTCCTCGGCGCTGCCCGGCATGGTGGCCGCCTGGGCCACGAACATCTCGTCATCCCGTGACGACTCCGCGATCACAAACACGCTGATCAAGGCCAGAATGATGATGACGCCCCAGATGAACAGCGTCGGCCCGTCCACCCCGACCGCGCCCATCGCGGCCACGTTCCCGGGCGCCCCGCCGCGCAGCAGCGACGTGGTGGCCGCGACCAGGATAGTCAGGATGAACGCAGCGGCCAGCCCGCCCAGGGTGAGCGCGAGCTGCAGCGCCCGGCGCTGGGCCCGGGGGGCGAACGCCTCGACCAGCACGCCCACCACGGCCACCCCGAATACCACCAGCATCGGCGAGAGCTGGCCGTACTCGATGTGCGGCGCGGGGATTGTGGTTACCGCGAGGGACCCGGTCACGGGGTGATTCCCTTCTGCACCTGCGCGCCGCCGGCGCGCAGCAGGATCAGCTGATGGCCAACCCGGAAGCTGGCCGTGGTCGGATGCTGCGGCACCGGATCGGTGGCGTGCACCTGGGACAGCGTGTCGTGCACCGCCGGGTTGATCAGGTTCAGCAGCGGCTGCGGGTACACGCCGAACACGATGAGCAGCGCGACCAGCGGCCCGACCGCCCACAGCTCACGGGGCCGCAGGTCGGGCATGTCGGCCACCTCGTCGCGCACCGGCCCGCCCATGGTTCGCTGGTACATCCACAGGATGTAGATCGAGGCCAGGATGATGCCCGCGGTGGCGAACGACGCCGCCACCTTGTACCGGGTGAACGTGCCGACCAGCACGAGGAACTCGCTGACGAACGTGGACAGCCCGGGCAGCGACAGCCCGGCCAGGCCGGACACCAGGAACAGGCCGGCCAGCAGCGGGGCCACCTTCTGCACCCCGCCGTAGTCGGCGATCCGGTGCGACCGGCGACGAGCGATCATGAAACCGACGACCAGGAACAGTGCCCCGGTGGCGAACGCGTGGTTGACCATGTACAGCGTCGACCCCGACTGGCCCTGGCTGGTCAGCACGAAGATGCCTAGCACCATGAAGCCGAAGTGGGAGACGGACGTGTAGGCGATGAGCCGCATCAGGTCGCGCTGGCCGATAGCCACGATGGCCGCGTACAGGATCCCGACCACCGACAGCACCAGGATCAGCGGGGTGAAGTAGCGGGCGCCGACCGGGAACAGCTGCAGGCAGTACCGGATCATCCCGAACGTGCCGACCTTGTCCATCACGCCGACCAGCAGCACCGCGGTGCCCGGCTGGGATGCGGTGGCCGCGTCCGGCAGCCAGGTGTGGAACGGCCACAGCGGCGCCTTGATCGCGAACGCCACGAAGAACCCGAGGAACAGCCACTTCTGCGTGGCCGGCGTGAACGTGACGTGCACCAGCTGGCTGAACAGGAACGTGCCGGGGTGCCCGCCATGGGCCGAGAACACGTACATCGCGATGACCGCGACCAGCATGAGCAGCCCGCCGAACAGGCTGTACAGCAGGAACTTGACCGCCGCGTACTGCCGCTGGCCGACCCCGAAGCTGCCGATCAGGAAGTACATCGGGATCAGCATGGCCTCGAACAACACGTAGAACAGGAACACGTCGGTGGCCGCGAACACGCCGACCATCATCGACTCCAGCACCAGCATCAGCGCGAAGTAGCTCTTCACGCCGCGCCGCGGCCGGGCCGCGGCCGGCCCGCCGGCGGCCACGGCCGGTTCCGGCGGGTCCGCGTCGTTCCACGAGGCCAGCACGACCACCGGCATCAGCACCGCGGTCATCCCGATGAGCACCAGCGCGATGCCGTCCACGCCGACCGCGTAGTGCACGCCGAACTGCGGGATCCACTGGTAGGTCTGGGTGAACTGGAACTCCGCGCCGTGGGGCTTGAAAGCCACCATCATCGCGATTGTCAAGCCCAGCGTGATCAGGCTGAATACCAGGGCCACCCGCTTGACCATCAGCCGCCGGGCAACCCGGTCGGCCTCGCTGCCCGGCGCGGAGCCGCCGGGCATGCCCGTGATCACCAGCGCGCCCGCCAGCGGCACGGCGCCGATCACGGTCAGCCAGGGGAACGTGCTCATGACCGGCCTCTCCTAGATTCTCGCCAGCAGGAGCGCGCCGACCAGCAGCACCCCGCCGAGGAACATGGACAGCGCATAGGACCGGACGAACCCGGTCTGCACCCGGCGCATCCGGCCCGAGGTGCCGCCGATGGTCGCGGCCAGCGTGTTCACCAAGCCGTCCACGCCCCGGTTGTCGAAGTACACGGACAGCCGGGTCAGCCACTGCCCGGGTCGCATCAGCAGCGATTCGTTGATTGCGTCGCCGTACAGGTCCTTGCGGGCCGCGGTGACCAGGACCCGGGCGGGCGGCACGGCTTCCGGCACCGCCCGGCGCCCGAACAGCAGCCAGCCGAGCACCCCGGCGATCACGACGAGGGCCAGCGCCACGCCGCCGGCCAGCGTGAACAAGGCCGGCTCGGGCGGGATGTACCCAGTCACCGGGCCGAGGAACTTGGCCAGCCGGTCGCCCAGGATCTCGAACGCGCCCCAGCCCAGCGCCCCGATGGCCAGCACGATCACCGGCCAGGTCATCACCCGCGGGGCCTCGTGCGGGTGGGTGTCCTCGGCCCAGCGGCGCTTGCCGAAGAACGTCATGAACAGGATCCGGGTCATGTAGAACGCGGTGACCCCCGCGCCGATCAGCGCGCAGGTGCCGACGAGCGCACCGGTCAGGCCGCCGTCATGGTAGGCGGCGTCGATGATGGTGTCCTTGGCGAAGAACCCGGAGAACGGCGGCAGGCCGATGATGCCCAGGTAACACGCGGCGAACGTGGTGAACGTGAGCGGCAGCACGGAGAACAAGCCGCCGTAGCGGCGCATGTTCACCTCGTCGTTCATGCCATGCATGATCGACCCGGCGTCCAGGAACAGCCCGGCCTTGTAGAACCCGTGCGCCAGCAGCAGCGCGATCGCGAACGGGTAGCCCGGCGGGCCCAGCCCGGCCGCCAGCGTCATATAGCCGATCTGGCTCATCGTCGACCCGGCCAGTGCCTTCTTGATGTCGTCCTTGGCCGAGCCGATGATGCCGCCGAACAGCAGCGTGGCCGCGCCCACGATGGCCACGGCCAGCCGGGCGTCCGCGGTCAGGTCGAAGATCGGGCCGGACCGGACGATCAGGTAAACACCCGCGGTGACCATGGTGGCCGCGTGGATCAGCGCCGACACCGGGGTCGGGCCCTCCATCGCGTCCAGCAGCCAGGACTGCAGCGGGAGCTGGGCCGACTTGCCGCACGCGCCGAGCAGCAGGAGCAGCCCCAGCGCGGTCAGCACGCCCGGGCCGGCCTGGTGGGCGTGCGAGAACACCCCGGCGAACGTGACCGTGCCGAACGTGCTGAACATGAGCATGATGCCCAGCGACAAGCCAGCGTCACCGACCCGGTTGGCGATGAACGCCTTCTTGGCCGCCACCGCGGCCGACGGCTTGAACTGCCAGAACCCGATGAGCAGGTAGGAGGCCAGGCCGACGCCCTCCCAGCCGGCGTACAGCAGCAGGAAGTTGTTGGCCAGCACGAGCAGCAGCATGGCCGCCACGAACAGGTTCATGTAGCCGAAGAAGCGGCGCCGCTCGGTGTCGTGGGCCATGTAGCCGACCGAGAAGATGTGGATCAGCGAGCCAACCCCGGTGATCAGCAGCGCGAAGCAGATCGACAGCTGGTCGAGTTGCAGGCCGAAGTTGACCTTGAACGAGCCGACCGCGATCCACTGGTAGACCTGCACCGACCGGCTGCGCTGGTCGCCCGGGTAGCCGAGCATCTGGGCGAACGCGATCACCGCGTAGACGAACGCGGCCAGTGGCATGGCCACGCCCAGCAGGTGCCCCCACCGGTCGGTGCGCCGCCCGCCGAGCAGCAGCACCACCGCGCCGATCAGCGGGAACACGAGCAGCAGCCACGCCGCCCGCTGCGCGCCGGCCGCGGGCAGGGTGGTCTCGGCGTGAGCCGCGGCCGACTGCGCAACCGCAAGTGAGGCTGTCACTGCGCTACTCCTCGTGCTTCAGCGGGCTGGCCCATCGGCCGGCCCGGGGACGTCCCGGGACGTCCAGCGACGTCGCTAGTACTTGAGCAGGCTCGCGTCGTCCACGGACGCAGACTTGCGGGCGCGGAAGATCGCCATCAGGATGGCCAGGCCGACCACGACCTCGGCCGCCGCCACCACCATGACGAAGAACGCGATGACCTGGCCGCCCAGGTTGCTGTGCATCCGGGCGAACGCCACGAAGGCCAGGTTGACCGCGTTCAGCATGAGTTCCACGCACATGAAGATCACCATCATGTTGCGCCGTACCAGCACGCCGACACCGCCGATGACGAACAGCACGACGGCCAGCGCCACGAAGTCGCCGGGGCTCATTCCTGGTCCCCTTCCTGGCTGCCGCGGCCGAGCACGGTGCGCTGCTCGTCCGTCAGCACCCGCCCGCCCGCTTGAGTGCCGGGTGGCTGGATCCGGTGCGAGATGAACGGGCTGACCGAGTCCTCGGCCGGGGTGCCGTCCGGCAGCAGAGCCGGCATGTCCACCGCGTTGTGCCGGGCGTAGGTGCCCGGGCCGGGCAGCGGCGCAGGCCGGCCGCTGGTCCCGCGGAGCCGGGACAGGTCGCGCTGGGTCAGCTTGGGCTCGAGGCGCTCCCGGTGCGCGAGCACCATGGCGCCCAGCGCCGCGGTGATCAGCAGCGCGCTGGTCACTTCGAACGGGAACACATAAGTGGTGAAGATCAGCCGGGCGATGCTGTTCACATTGGTCGCCCCGAAGCTGGCCGTCTCGGCCCGGGCCGGGCCGAGCACCGCGTGCCCGATGGTCAGCGACAGCAGCACCAGCAGCCCGATCCCGGCCAGCCCGGCGGCCACCCGCTGGCCCTTGAGGGTTTCCACGATCGAGTCCTTGGCCCGGATGCCCACGATCATGAGGACGAACAGGAACAGCATCAGCACCGCGCCGGTGTACACGATGACCTGGACGAAGGCCAGGAACGGCGCGCCCAGCATGGCGTACAGCACGGCCAGGCAGAGCATCACGACGGCCAGCAGCACCGCGCAGTAGACCGCCCGGCGGACCAGGATCATGCCCAGCGCCGCGCTGACCGAGATCACCGCCAGCAGCCAGAAGAACACCTGCTGGGTCTCGGACGCCACGTGGGTGAGGGCCAGCGTCCCGTGCGTCATTGCTGCTCCTCAGTGCTGGCCCGGGGGGACGACCCCCCGGAGCCCCCCGTCCGGCGCTCCGCGCCGGGCAACCAGTCGGCGGGATCCGGGCGGGCCAGTTCGCCTTCCGGGCCCTCGACTGGTGCTTCGTCGGCGTTGCGCGGCGCGGCGACGCCCGCGTTGCGCAGCAGGTAGTAGTCCTTCTCGTCGTCGCCAAGACGCATCTCGTGCGGCGGCGCCTCCATGCCGGGAAGCAGCGGCGCGAGCAGCTGCTCCTTGGTCCAGATCAGGCTCTCCCGGCTGTCGTCGGCGATCTCGTACTCGTTGGTCATGGTCAGGGCGCGGGTCGGGCACGCCTCCACGCACAGCCCGCACAGAATGCAGCGCAGGTAGTTGATCTGGTAGATCGCGCCGTACCGCTCCCCCGGGGAGTACCGCTCGTCCTCGGTGTTGTCCCGGCCCTCGACGTAGATCGCGTCCGCCGGGCAGGCCCAGGCGCACAGCTCGCAGCCGATGCACTTCTCCAGCCCGTCGGGCCACCGGTTGAGCTGGTGACGGCCGTGGAACCGGGGGGCGGTGGGGTTCTTCTGCTCGGGGTACTCGACGGTGTCGACCTTCTTGAACATCTGGCGGAAGGTCGTGCCGAAGCCCTTGACGGGCCCCAGGAACTCAGGCACCGGTCACCTCCTTCGTTGTCCCGTTGGCGGTTTCGGGGGCCGGACGCCCGGTGGACACGGTCACCCCGATCCCGTGGTAGTGCGGCAGGTCCAGCGGCGGCACCGGGAAGGCCGGCGACCCGTCCGCCGGGCCGGCCGGCGTGCGCGTTTCCTCGTCGACCGGCGTCACTTCGGCGAGCGCCTGCTGGCGGCGCTGCATGGCGGTGTCCGCCATGAACAGCAGCGCGAGCAGGGCCACCAGCAGCAGGCCGGCCACCGTGTACACGGCCGGGCTGCCGCCGTGCGTACGCCAGACCCGGATGGTGGCGATGACCATGATCCAGACCAGGGAAACCGGGATCAGCACCTTCCAGCCGAACCGCATCAGCTGGTCGTAGCGGATCCGGGGCAGCGTGCCGCGCAGCCAGATGAAGCAGAACAGCAAGATGCCGACCTTGATCAGGAACCAGATGATCGGGTACCAGCCGGAGTTGGCCCCGGACCAGACGCTGATCGGCCACGGCGCGTGCCAGCCGCCCAGGAACAGGGTGGTGGCCAGCCCGGCGACCGTGGTCATGTTGATGTACTCGGCCAGGTAGAACAGCGCGAACTTGAGCGAGGAGTACTCGGTGTGGAACCCGCCGACCAGTTCGCCTTCCCCCTCGGGCAGGTCGAACGGCAGCCGGTTGGTCTCGCCCACCATGGTGATCAGGTAGACCACGAACGACGGGAACAGCAGCACCGCGAACCACGACGGGTAGTGCAGGGTGGCACCGAACCAGTGGAATTCGGTGCCGCTGCCCGCCTGCCTGGCCACGATCTGGGTGGTGGACAGCGACCCTGAGTACAGGAACACCGCGACGAAGGACAGCGCCATCGCGATCTCGTAGCTGATCACCTGGGCGGACGAGCGCAGCCCGCCGAGCAGCGGGTACGGCGAGCCGGACGCCCAGCCGGCCAGCACGATGCCGTACACGCCCATCGAGCTCATGGCCAGCACCAGCAGCACGGCGACCGGCAGGTCGGCCAGCTGGAGCGGGGTCCGCACCCCGAAGATGGACACCTCGGGGCCGAACGGGATGATGGCGAAGCTGATGAACGCCGGGATGGCCGCGATCGCCGGGGCCAGCCAGAACAGCAGCTTGTCCACGTGCCGCGGCACGATGTCTTCCTTGAGCGCCAGCTTGATCCCGTCCATCAGCGACTGGAGCAGCCCGAACTTCCCTGCCCGGTTCGGCCCGGGCCGCTGCTGCATCCGCCCGATGACCCGGCGCTCGGCCCAGATCATGAACAGGGTGACCAGCAGCAGGAAGATGAAGATGAACAGCACCTTGATGATCACCAGCCACCAGGGCTGCTGATAGAAGCTGGCCAGGGTGGGCTCGGCCGCGGCGAGCAGCCGCGAGCCCGGCACGCTGGCAGAACCGGTCATGGTTTGCTCCTCAGGGTCACCAGGCTGCCGTGGCCGGCCCCGAGCTCGCGCCGCACCTGGGACCCATCGGAATGGGCCGGCAGCCACACCACCTGGTCCGCCATCTCGGTCACCTCGACCGGCAGGGACAGCGAACCACGGTCAGTGGCAACAGTGACCTTACCGCCGTCGGCCAGGCCGGCCTGCGCCGCGGTCGCCGCCGACATCCGGGCCACCACCGGCCGGGCCGTGCCGGCCAGGAACGGCTCGCCGTCCTGCATCCGCCCGGCGTCCAGCAGCTGGCTCCAGGTGGCCAGGATGGCCTGGCCCGGGCCGGGCTGCGGCACCGGTGTCTCCGGGACGGCCGCGAGCTGGGCGGCGTGCGCGGTCTCGGCCTGGTCGGCCGACCCGGCGCCCGCGCCCAGCGCGGCCAGTTCGGCCCGGGCCGCGGCCGCGCTGGGCAGGCCCAGGTGCACGTCCATCTCGTCCGCGATCCGGCGCAGCACGTGCAGGTCCGACTCGATGCCGGGGACCTGCAGGGCCGGGCCGAACGTGCCCGCGCGGCCCTCCCAGTTGACGAACGTGCCGTCCTTCTCGGCCACCGCGGCCACCGGGAGCACCACGTCGGCCCGGTCGGTGACCGCGCTCGGCCGCAGCTCCAGGCTGACCACGAACGGTACCGCCTCCAGGGCGGCCCGGGCGGCCGCCGGGTTGGGCAGGTCGTCCAGGTCGACGCCGCCGATCAGCAGCGCGTCCAGGTCGTGTTCGGCGGCGGCCAGGATCTGCCCGGTGTCCCGGCCCGGCTCGGCCGGCAGCGCGGCCATCCCCCAGGCCCGGGCCACCTCGGCGCGGGCCTGCGAGCTGGCCACCAGCCGCCCGCCGGGCAGCAGGTTGGGCA
>DATCUG010000040.1:0-4120 GCA_036567525.1 Streptosporangiaceae bacterium
GCCAGCGGCACCTCGTGGCTGCACGATGGCGGGACCCGCCAGTCCAGCCCGTGCGCCACCGCGTCCACCGCGTCCCGGGCCATCAGCCGGTAGGTGGTGTACTTGCCGCCCGCGATCATGACCAGACCGGGGACCGGGTGGGCTACCACGTGCTCCCGGGACAGCCGGGAGGTCATGTCCGACTCCCCGGCCAGCAGCGGGCGCAGCCCGGCGTACACCCCGGCCACGTCCTCCCGGGTCAGCGGGACCGCGAGCACCCGGTTGACCTGGGCCAGCACGTAGTCGATGTCGGCCCGGCTGGCCGCCGGGTGGGCCTTGTCCAGGGTCCACTCGGTGTCCGTGGTGCCGACGATCCAGTGCCGGCCCCACGGGATGATGAACAGCACGCTGGACGGGGTGCGCATGATGATGCCGGTCCGGGACTGGATCCGGTCCCGCGGCACCACCAGGTGCACGCCTTTGGACGCCCGGATGTTGATCACCCCGCGGCCGCCCACCATGGCCTGGATGTCGTCGGTCCACACCCCGGTCGCGTTGACCACCTGCTGCGCCCGGATCTGCAGCGGCTGGCCAGTTTCCAGGTCCACCGCGCGGACCCCGGTGACCCGTTCGCCTTCCCGGAGGAACCCGGTGACCTGGGTCCGGGACGCGATCCGGGCCCCGTAGCTGGCCGCGGTGCGGATCAGGTTCACCACATACCGGGCGTCGTCCACCTGGGCGTCCCAGTACTGCAGCGCGCCGGTGACCGCGGTCCGTTTCAGCGCGGGAGCCAGCTTGAGCGCGCCACGCCGGGTGAGCTGCTGGTGGCCGGGCAGCCCGCGCGGCTGGCCCAGTGAGAAGCCGAGCGCGTCGTAGGCGGTGATCCCGGCCCCGATGTAGGCCCGCTCCCAGACGTGGTGGGTCAGCGGGAACAGGAACGGCACCGGCCGGACCAGGTGCGGCGCGATCCGCTGCAGCAGCAGCGCGCGCTCGGTGAGCGCCTCCCGGACCAGGCTGACGTTGAGCTGCTCCAGGTAGCGCAGCCCGCCGTGGATCAGCTTGCTGGACCGGGACGAGGTGCCCGAGGCGAAGTCGCGCGCCTCGACCAGCCCGGTGGACAGGCCGCGGGTGACCGCGTCCAGCGCCACCCCGGCACCGACCACACCGCCGCCCACGACAAGGACCTGCAGCTCGTCCGCGCTGAGCGCGGCGAGCGCCGCCGATCGACCGTCAGGATCCAGTCGCGCTGTCTCGTCCCTCCCTGCAACCACCGGCCCGGGCCTCACCCGACGAACGCTAGCATCCGCCGGTCAGCGGCGCGGCGGGGCGTTCGGCGTGACGGCCACTTCGACCCGCTGGAACTCCTTGAGGTCGGAATACCCCGAGGTGGCCATCGTGCGGCGGAGCGCGCCCATCAGGTTGAGCGAGCCGTCCGCCACCACCGACGGGCCGTGCAGGATCTGCTCCAGGGTGCCCACCGTGCCGACCTGGACCCGGGTGCCGCGGGGCAGGTCCGGGTGGTGCGACTCGCTGCCCCAGTGGTAGCCGCGGCCTGGCGCCTCGGCCGCCCGGGCGAACGGCGAGCCCACCATGACCGCGTCCGAGCCGCAGGCCAGCGCCTTGGCGATGTCGCCGCTGCGGGTCATCCCGCCGTCCGCGATCACGTGCACGTACCGGCCGCCCGACTCGTCCAGGTATTCCCGGCGGGCCGCGGCCACGTCCGCGATGGCGGTAGCCATCGGCACGGTCACGCCGAGCACGGCCGCCGTGGTGTGCCCGGACCCGCCGCCGAAGCCGACCAGCACGCCCGCCGCCCCGGTGCGCATCAGGTGCAGCGCCGCGGTGTAGGTGGCGCAGCCACCGACGATGACCGGCACATCGAGCTCGTAGATGAACTGCTTCAGGTTCAGCGGTTCGGCCTGGCCGGACACGTGCTCGGCGGACACCGTGGTGCCCCGGATCACGAAGATGTCCGCGCCCGCGTCGATGACCGCCTTGTAGTAGCGCACCGTCCGCTGCGGGGACAGCCGGGCCGCGGTGGTCACCCCGGCCGAGCGGATCTCCTCGATGCGCTGGCCGATCAGCTCCTCCTTGATCGGCTCGGCGTAGATCTCCTGCAGCCGCCGGGTCGCGGTCTGCTGATCCAGCTCGGCGATCTCGGCCAGGACCGGCTCCGGGTCGGCGAACCGGGTCCACAGCCCTTCCAGGTCGAGCACGGCCAGCCCGCCGAGCTGGCCCAGCTGGGCGGCGAACGCGGGCGACACCACGCTGTCCATCGGCGAGGCGACCAGCGGCATTTCGAACCGGTACGCGTCGATCTGCCAGGCCACCGAGACCTCTTCCGGGTCCCGGGTCCGGCGCGACGGCACGATGCCGATCTCATCCAGCGGGTAGGCCCGGCGGCCGCTCTTGCCCCGGCCAATCTCAACCGTCGTCATACGCAACTCCAGCCCGCGGCACGGGCGTTAAGCAGGATGAATGTGGGGGTGAGCGGCACTAGCGCCCCCGGCGCGCGTAGTTCGGGGCCTCAGCCGTCATCTCCACGTCGTGCGGGTGGCTTTCCGCCAGGCCGGCCGCGGTGATCTGGGTGAACTGGGCCTGCTGCAGGTCGGCGATGGTGCGCGCGCCGCAGTAGCCCATGGCCGCGCGGAGCCCGCCGACCAGCTGGTTGGCCACCGCGGCCAGCGGGCCACGGTACGGCACCTGGCCTTCCACGCCCTCCGGCACCAGCTTGTCCTCGCGCAGCACGTCGTCCTGGAAATACCGGTCCTTGGAGTAGGACCGGCCGCGCTCCGGGTTGCGCATCGCGCCCAGCGAGCCCATCCCCCGGTACAGCTTGTACTGCTTGCCGTGGATGAAGACCATCTCGCCCGGGCCTTCCTCGCAGCCGGCCAGCAGGCTGCCCAGCATGACCGTATCCGCCCCGGCCGCGATGGCCTTGGCGATGTCCCCGGAGTGCTGCAGCCCGCCGTCCCCGATGACCGGGACGCCGGCCGCCCGGGCCGCCTGCGCCGCCTCGTAGATCGCGGTGACCTGGGGCACCCCGACGCCGGCCACCACCCGGGTGGTGCAGATCGAACCCGGCCCGACGCCGACCTTGACCGCGTCCGCCCCGGCGTCGATGAGCGCCTGGGCGCCGGCCCGGCTGGCGATGTTGCCACCGACGATCTCTACGTGCAGGTTGGCCTTGAGCTGCGCGATCATGTCCAGCACGGCCTGCGAGTGGCCGTGCGCCGTGTCCACCACCAGGAAGTCGGCCCCGGCCTCGGCCAGCGCCTGGGCCCGGCCCTTGGCGTCCTCGCCCACGCCGACCGCCGCCCCGGCCACCAGCCGTCCCGCGCTGTCCTTGGTCGCGCTGGGGAACTTCTCGCTCTTGGTGAAGTCCTTGACCGTGATCAGCCCGCGCAGCCGGCCGGTGCCGTCGATCAGCGGCAGCTTCTCCACCTTGTGCTGCCGGAGCAGCCTCAGCGCGTCGTCCCTGGCCACCCCGACCGGCGCGGTGATCAGCGGCATCGGCGTCATCACGTCGGCCACCCGGCGGCTGTGGTCGGTGACGAACCGGATATCCCGGTTGGTCACGATGCCGACCAGCACGCCGTCCGGGCTGGTCACCGGCACCCCGGAGATGCGGTACCGGGCGCAGAGCTGGTCCACGTCGGCCACCGTGGCGTCCGGGCCGCAGGTCACCGGGTTGGTGATCATGCCGGCCTCGGACCGCTTCACCGTGTCCACCTGCTGCGCCTGCTCGTCCACCGAGAGGTTGCGGTGCAGCACGCCCACCCCGCCGATGCGGGCCATCGCGATGGCCATCCGGGCCTCGGTCACCGTGTCCATGGCCGAGGAGACCAGCGGCACGTTCAGCGTGATCCGGCGGGTCAGCCGGGCGGTGGTGTCCGCCTCGCTGGGCATCAGATCCGAATGCGCCGGCAGCAGCAGGACGTCGTCGAAGGTCAGGGCCGGCGGGGCGAACTTAGCGACGTCGCTCATGGCACCTTCCGGAACGGCGGCAGCGGGATCCCACCAGTGTAGAGGCCGGCCGCGGGACTGCTGGTCAGCCTGGCCGGGCGGGGTCGGGCCGCTGGATGGCCGGCCGGCCTGTTAGCGGAAGCGGCGCGGGCGCGCGTGGCGGCCGGCCCAGCCG
>DATCUG010000041.1:0-11946 GCA_036567525.1 Streptosporangiaceae bacterium
AGCTCGGCCGGCTAGCCAGCGGCGGACCGCGGCGGGGGTGGACTCAGCCCGCCGGCGGGCGGCTGGCGGTGAGGGCGCGGCGGTCCAGCTTGCCGAGCTGATTCCGCGGCAGCTCGGCCAGCTGGAACACCTGTTTCGGGCACTTGTAGGCGGCCAGCCGGGTCCGGGCATGACTGATCAGCTCCGGCTCGCTGAACTCGCGGCCCGGCCGGAGCACCACCCACGCGGTCACCTGCTCCCCCCAGCGCGGGTGCGGCAGGGCGGCCACCGCGGCCTCGGCCACCGAAGGGTGACTCTCCAGCGCCAGCTCGACCTCGCGCGGGTAGACATTGAGCCCGCCGCTGATGATCAGCTCCTTGCTCCGGCCGTGGATGACCAGATGCCCGCTGGCCGGATCGACCGCCCCGATGTCCCCGGTGCGGAACCACCCGTCCGCGGTAAACGCCGCCGACGTAGCGGCCGGGTCGCCCCAGTACCCGCCGAACACCTGCGGCCCGCGCAGCTGGATCTCGCCATCCGTGCCCGGGTCAGCCGCCGCACCGGACGGCGCCCAGATGCGGCAGGCCACCCCGGGCAGCGGCAGGCCGACGGTGCCCGCCCGGCCCGCCCCGAGCGGGTTGGACACGTCCAGCCCGGACTCGGTGGTGCCGTAGCGCACCAGCGGAAGCTGGCCGAGCAGGCCGGGCAGCCGGGCGGCCAGGGCCGGGCTCAGCGGCGCCGACCCGCACACGGCCAGCCGCAGCCCGCCCAGCAGCGGCTCACCCCCGGCCTCGGCCAGCAGGGCCTGGTAGCTGGCCGGCACCCCGAACAGCACGGTGCCCCCGGCCGCCCGCACCGTGCCGATCAGGCCGGCCGGGTCGAACCGGGACCGGAGGTGCGCGGCCGATCCGGCCACCAGCGTGGCGTGCACCCCGCCCAGCCCGTGCTGATGGAACAGCGGCAGCGCGTGCACCAGCACGTCATCGGCGGTCCACCGCCAGGCCGCCAGCGCGGCCCGGATCGACACCGCCAGCTGCCGGTGGGTCAGCGGCACCCCTTTGGGCCTTCCGGTGGTCCCGGACGTATACGCCAGCAGCGCCGTATCCCCCGGCCGCACCACCCTTTTTTCCCGAACGCCAATGCCCGCCCGGTCACCCGCACCGGCCACGCCGCCGACCGGGGCAATCCGCAACGGCGCCGCATCGCGACCGGGCAGGCTGGCCAGCCGGGCCGCCGGGCCCGGGTCGGCCAGCGCGAGCACCGCGCCGGAGTCGGCCACCAGGTGACCGAGTTCGGCGGCCGTGTACCCCGGGTTGGCCAGCACCACCACCGTGCCCGCCCGCAACGCGCCCAGGTAGCAGCGCAGGAAATCCAGGCTGGACCCGGCGGCCAGCAGCACCCGGTCACCCGGTTCGGTGCGGGCGGCCAGCCAGGCCGCCACCTGGCCGGCGGCGGCGTCCAGCCCGGCATGGGTGATTGGCTCACCATCCACGGTGACCGCCACCCGGTCCGGGAAGCGGCGCGCCGACTCGGCGGCCAGGTCGGGGATGGTCGTCGCGCCCAGCCGTTCGACGAGCGGGTCCAGCCGGCCGTCGTCCGGCGCAGGCAGGCCAAGGTGAGCCCGCCAGCCGCCCCGGCTCCACTCGATAGCTGACCACCGGCTGGCTGGCCACTGGGCCGCTGGCCCCCGGGGGGCTGACGGCTCTCCGCCCGGGCCGGTCACGGTGCGACTGGCCGGGGCGGCGCGGTCAGGGCGGCCTGGTTGGCCGCACGCTCGGCGCGCAGCCGGTCCAGCAGGCCGCCGTCCGTCGCGATCTGCTTGACCACGCCCGGCACCCCGGCTCCCCGGTCCAGCACCTGCTTGGCCAGCATGGCCGCGGCCTGCCCCGGATCGGCATCGACCCGGTTGACCAGGCCGATCCGTGCTGCCTCGGCCGCTTCTACCCAGCGGCCGGTCATGGTCAGTTCGAGGGCCAGGCCCCGGCCGACCAGGCTGGGCAGCAGCCACGCGCCCACCGCCAGGTCCCGGCCCGGCGGCCCGGTCCACCGGAAGCTCCCGTCCGGCCCGGCCACCCGCAGGTCAGCCGCCCCGGCGAGCTGCGCGCCGCCGCCGACCGCGGGACCGCTGATCACCGCGATGACCGGGCCCGGCCGGGTGATCATGACTTCGTAGCACTGGTACAGCAGGTCCGAGATGCCGGCTCGCTCGGCGTCGCTGACGGTCAGGTCGGCGCCCGCGCAGAACACCCCGGGATCAGTGCTGTCCAGCACGATGGGCACGGCGGGCTCGGCCGCGAAGGCCTCGTGCAGGGCCTGGACCATGCCCAGGTCCAGGGCGTTGCGCCGGTTCGGGCGGTCCAGCCGGACCCGGAGGTAACTGGCCGGTCCCGGTTCCACCCGGACAGACGGGTGCGGCATGGGCAGACTCCCCAGAAAGTGCCTCTGGCCACGTGCCTGAAATATGGTATACCAAACGCGTGGGGTCGTCGGCGGGATGTGTGCTCACGCTGCGGCCGGGTGGCTGGCCGCCGGGGCGACGTGCTCCGGGCGGCCTGCGGCGCAGGGGAGGAGGCCGGTGAAACCAGCCCCGTTCACCTATCACCGGACCCGGTCGGTGGCCGAGACCGTGGCCCGGCTGGCCGAACTCGGTGACGGGGCCAAGATCCTGGCCGGCGGGCAGAGCCTGGTCCCGATGATGAACTTCCGGCTGGCCCGGCCGAGCGCCCTGGTCGACATCACCCGCCTCCCGGACCTGGACTACCTCCGGGCCGGCCCGGACGGCCTGCGGGTCGGCGCGCTGACCCGGCACCGCACGATCGAACTGTGCCGCGACCCAGCCGTGCTGGACGGCTTCGGTGTGCTGCCCCGGTCCGCGCGGTGGATCGGGCACTACCCGATCCGGGCCCGCGGCACGCTCGGCGGCAGCATCGCGCACGCCGACCCGGCCGCCGAATGGTGCCTGCTGGCCGTGCTGCTCGGCGCGCGGATCCAGCTGGCCAGCCCGCGGGGTGAGCGCACCGTCCCGGTCACCGAGTTCTTCGAGGGGTTCTACAGCACCACCGCCGAGCCGGACGAGATGATCACCGAGATCCACTTCCCGGCCCCGGCCCGGCACGCCGCGCTGACCGAGTTCGCCCAGCGCCAGGGTGACTTCGCGGTGGTGGCCGCCGCGGTCAGCGTCGACCTGGACGGCGACGGCAGCTGCCGCGAGCTGGCCGTGGTCCTCGGCGGCGTCGGCCCGCTCCCGCACCGCATCGACACCGCCGAACTGGCCGGCCAGCCGGCCACCACGGAAACCTGGCGGAAAGCCGGGGAACTGGCCGCCGCGCAGATCGACCCGCCCGCCGACGGGCACGGCACGGCGGGCTACCGCAAGCGGCTGGCCGCCACCCTGACCGAACGCGCGCTGGCCGAGGCGAGCCCACCGTGACCTGGGTAGGCGCGTCCGTGCCGCGCCAGGAAGATCAGCGGATGCTGCTCGGCCGGGGCCGGTTCACCGGTGACATCAGCCGCGGCGGCACACTGCACGCGGCGTTCACCCGCAGCCCGCACGCCGCCGCCACGCTCGGCCCGGTCGACCTGTCCGAAGCGCTGGCCGTGCCCGGCGTGGCCGCCGCGTACACCGCGGCCGACCTGGGTGACCCGGCGCTGCTCGCCGTGCTGGAACGCCCGGAGTTCGTGCCCACCAAACTGCCGCTACTGGCCATCGGCCAGGTCCGGCACGTCGGCGAGCCGGTGGCCGTCGTGGTGGCCGGCGACCCGTACACCGCCGAGGACGCCGCCGAGCTGGTCACCGTGGACTACACCGCGCACCAAGCGGTGGCCAGCCTGGACGACGCCCGCGCCCCCGGCGCGCACCCGGTGCACGACGGGCTGGCCGGCAACTGCCTGGTCGACCTGACCATGTTCGATGATGACCGGCTGCCGGGCATCTTCGCCGCCGCCCCGGTGCTGGTGCAGGCCAGGCTGAGCAGCGGCCGGCTGGCCGCGCTGCCGCTGGAGGGCCGGGCCTGCCTGGCCGAGTGGGACGAGCGGGACGGGCAGATCGTCATGCACGTGTCCACCCAGGTCCCGCACCAGGTCCGGTCGGCCGTGGCCCAGGCCTTCGCGCTGGCCGAACGCCAGATCCGGGTCATCGCCCCCGATGTCGGCGGTGGGTTCGGGCTGAAATGCGTGGTCGGCCGGGAGGAGCTGGTGGTGGCCGGGCTGGCCCAGCGGCTGCGCCGGCCGGTCCGCTGGGCCGAGGACCGGCAGGAGAACCTGACCGCGTCGTTCCACGGCCACGAGCAGTGCTACGACGTGCAGGCCGCGTTCGATGAGCAGGGCCGGATCCTCGGCCTGGCCGCGGACATCGACTGCGACGTGGGCGCGTACTCGGCGTTCCCGTTCACCTGCGGGGTCGAGCCGCTGATGGCGGCGACCGAGCTGCCCGGCATCTACAAGGTGCCCGCGTACCGGGCCCGGGGCCGGGCCATCGCCAGCAACAAGGCGCCCACCGCGCCGTACCGCGGAGTGTCCCGGCCGCAGCTGGTGCTGGTCATGGAGCGGCTGATGGAGAAGGCGGCCCGGCAGCTCGGCCTGGACCCGCTCACCGTGCGCCGCCGCAACATGATCAGCCCGGGCGAGTTCCCGTACACCGGGGTGAACGGGATCAGCTACGACGAGGGCAGCTACGCCGAGTCGCTGGACCGGGCCGAGAAGCAGGTGGCCGAGCACGGCTGGGCGGCCGAACGGGACCGGCTGCGCGGCCAGGGGCTGCGGGCCGGGATCGGCTACTCCTGCTTCTCCGAGCGGACCGCGTACGGCACGCCCGCCATGTCGCTGCGCCGGATGCGGATGACCCCCGGCTACGACACCGCCTCGGTCCGGATGGACCCGTCCGGCGAGGTCATCGTGACCACCGGCACGTGCGGCCACGGCCAGGGCCACGAGACCACGTTCGCGCAGATCGTCGCGGACCGGCTGGGCATCGACCCGGGCCAGGTGCGGCTGCGCGAGGGCGACACCGACCTGGCCTCGTACGGCTGGGGCACCTGGGGCAGCCGGTCCATCGTGATCGGCGGCGGCGCGGCCAGCCGGGCCGCCGGGCAGGTCGCGCAGCAGCTCCGGGCGGTGGCCGCGCACCTGCTGGAAGCCAGCGCAGCCGACATCGAGCTGGCCGGCGGCACCGCCCGGGTCCGCGGCGACGAGACCGCGGCCATCCCGGTCAGCGAGCTGGCCCGGATCGTGCACTTCCAGACGCACCGGGTGCCCGAGCCGCTGCGCTACGGCCTGGAGGCCCGGTCCTCGTTCGACCCGCCGGGCACGTTCTCCAACGGCTGCCACGCCGCCCTGGTCTCCATCGACGTGGGCACGTGCGAGATCCGGCTGCGCCGCTACCTGGTGGTGGAGGACTGCGGTGTGGTGATCAACCCGATGATCGTGGACGGGCAGGTCCGCGGCGGGGTGGCCCAGGGCGTGGCCGCCGCGCTGCTCGAGCAGGTCCGCTACGACGAAGCGGGCCAGCCGGGCAGCGCCACCCTGATGGACTACCTGGCGCCGACCGCGGCCGAGCTGTGCCCGGTCGAGATCACCCACCTGGAGACGCCGTCGGCGCACAGCGAGACCGGTGCCAAGGGGATGGGTGAGGGCGGCACGATCGGCGCGCCGGCCGCCGTGCTGAACGCGATCAACGACGCGATGGCGGGCACCGGGACCAGCTTCGATCACATCCCGGTGCTGCCGTCGGACATCCACGCCGCGCTGGCCAGCCCGGGAGGTGGCCGCCGATGAAGGACATCCACCTGATCCGGCTCCGGGTCAACGGCCGGGAGCACGAGCTGGCCGTGGAGGCCCGCCGCACGCTGGCCGACATGCTCCGCGACGACCTCGGGTACACCGGCACCCACCTGGGCTGCGAGCACGGCATCTGCGGGGCGTGCACGGTGCTGGTGGACGGCGCGCCCGCCCGGTCCTGCCTGATGTTCGGGGTGCAGGCGGACGGCGCCGAGATCAGCACGGTGGAAGGCCTGGCCGACGGGGACCGGCTATCCGACCTGCAGCAGTCGTTCAGCGACCGGCACGGGCTGCAATGCGGGTTCTGCACCCCCGGCTTCCTCATGCTGGCCGAGGGCTACCTGGCGCAGCGCAGCCCGGACGGCGGCGCCGCCGAGCCGACCGAGGCCGAGATCCGCGAACTGGTCGCGGGCAACCTGTGCCGGTGCACCGGCTATCAGGGCATCGTCGAGGCGGTGCTGGCCACCGCGCGGTCCCGGTGGCGGCAAACCGCCCAGCCGGCCGGGCCGGACGGCCCAGACGACCCGGCGGACACCCGGTGACCGGTCTCGGCACCCGGCCGGCCCAGGGCGTCATCGGCAGCCGGGTGGCCCGCAAGGAGGACCCGCGGCTGCTCCGGGGCCGCGGCCGGTTCGGCGCCGACATGTCCCGGCCGGGTCAGCTGTGGGCCCGGATCGTCCGCTCCCCGGTGGCGCACGGCCGGCTCCGTGCCATCGGCACCACCCGGGCTACCGGTGCGCCCGGGGTGGTGGCCGTGGTCACCGCGGCCGACCTGCCCGGCCGGCTGGAGATCCCGGTCCGGCTGGACGTGCAGGGCATCGACCTGAGCGGCTACCTGCAGCCGGTGCTGGCCGATGCCACCGTGCGCTACGTCGGCGAGCCGCTGGCCGTGGTGCTGGCCGAGGACCCGTACCTGGCCGAGGACGCGGCCGAACTGGTGGACGTGGACATCGACGAGCTGCCCGCTGTGCTGGACGCCACCGCCGCGGCCGGGCCGGGCGCCCCGCGGCTGTTCCCGGACGGCAACATGGCCGCCGACTTCACCCTCGGCTACGGCGACGTGGCGGCCGCGTTCGCCCGGGCCGAGCACGTGGTCGAGACCGAGCTGAGCATCGGCCGGCACGGCTCGGTCCCGCTGGAGCCGCGCACCCTGCTGGCCGACCCGGACCCGGTCACCGGCGGGCTGGCCATCTTCGGCATGACCAAGGTGCCGGTGTTCAACCGGGACCTGCTGGCCGGGCTGCTCGGCATGGACGAGACGCTGATCCACGTGCACGCGGTGGACGCGGGCGGCGGGTTCGGCGCGCGCGGCGAGTTCTACCCGGAGGACTTCCTGGTGCCGTGGCTGGCCCGCACGCTGCGGCGGCCGGTCAAGTGGGTGGAGGACCGGGCCGAGCACCTGGTCGCGGTGAACCACTCCCGGCAGCAGGCGCACCGGCTGGCCGCCGCGTTCGATGCCGATGGCCGGCTGCTCGGGCTGCGCGCCGAGGTGTGGCACGACAACGGGGCGTACTGCCGCACGCACGGCATCATCGTGCCCGAGCTGACCCTGGCCATGCTGCCCGGGCCGTACCGGGTGCCCGCCTACCAGGGCCGGGTCCAGGTGCTGCTGACCAGCAAGACGCCGTGCGGCACGTACCGGGCACCGGGCCGGTTCGAGGGCAGCGCGGCCCGCGAGCAACTGCTCGACGTGGCGGCCAGCCAGCTCGGCCTGGACCGGGCCGAGCTGCGCCGCCGCAACCTGCTGACCCCGGGTGAGCTGCCCTGCCAGCGGGCGATGAGCACGCTCGGCACCGACGTGGTGCTGGACGCGGGCGACTACCCGGGCCTGCTCGCCGCGGCCACGGCCGAAGCGGAAAGACTCGGCTACCACGCCGAGGTCAGCCACGGGCGGCAGGCGGGACGGCGCCGCGGCCTCGGTGTGGCCGCGTTCCTGGAGAAGAGCGGACTCGGCCCGCAGGAAACCGCCGACGTGGTGGTCAGCGGGACCGGGGCGGTGCACGTGTACTCCGGCGGGACCTCGCTCGGGCAGGGCATCGAAACCGTGCTGGCCCAGATCGCGGCGGATGCGCTGAGCATCGACCCGGCCACGGTCAGCGTGGTCAACGGGGACACCGACCGGCAGCCGTTCGGCGGTGGTTCCTGGGCGTCCCGGTCCACCGTGGTGGCGGGCAGCGCGGTGCACGCGGCCGCGCTCGCGGTCCGGGACCGGGCCGAAGAGGTGGCCGCCCGGATGCTCGAAGCCGCCCCCGGTGACCTGGTCAGCGAGGACGGCGCGGTCAGTGTGCGCGGCGACCCGGCGGCCCGGGTCACGCTGGCCGAGATCGCCCGGGCCACCGCCCCGGCCAGCCGGTACCTGCGCCCCGGGGAGCCGGCCGGGCTGTCCGCCCGGCGCCGGTTCGAGGTGACCCACATGACCTACCCGTACGGGGTGCACATCGCCGTGGTCGACGTGGATCCGGGCACCGGCCGGGTGGCGGTGCTGCGCTACCTGGTGGCCTACGAGGTGGGCCGGGCCATCAACCCGGCGCTGGTCGAGGGGCAGTTGCGCGGCGGCGCGGTGCAGGGCATCGGCGGCGCGCTGCTGGAGGAGTTCTGTTACGACGACGCGGGGCAGCCACAGTCGGCTACCTTCATGGACTACCGGATGCCGACCGCCGCCGAGGTGCCGCCGATCGACGTCCTGGTGACTCAGGACGCGCCGGCCCCGGGGAATCCGCTGGGGGTCCGGGGGGCGGGCGAGGGCGGCGTGTCCGCGGCCGGCGCGGTGCTGGCCAGCGCGGTCCGGGACGCGCTGGGCCTGGCCGGCAGCGTCGGGCGGCTGCCGCTGACCGCGGCACGGGTGCAGGAACTGGCCAGCAGCGGAGGCGGCAGATGAGTGAGGCGCCAGCGGGCCGGGTGGTGCCTGGCCCGGGCTACGTGAGCAAGACCGACATGGTGGCCGCGCTGATCCGGGAGCAGATCATCACCGGCGAGCTGCCCGCCGGTGAGCAGCTCCGGCAGCGCGACCTGGCCGCCCGGTTCCAGGTCAGCCAGACCCCGGTCCGCGAGGCGATGCGCCGGCTGGAGTCGGAAGGCCTGGTCATCGGGGACACGCACCGCGGGTTCACGGTGGCCGGCCCGGATGAAGGCCCGGTCGAGGAGAACTTCCAGATCCGGGCGGCGCTGGAGTCGCTGGGCGCGTCGCTGGCCGCCCGCAAGATCGACGCCGCCGGGATCGCCCGGCTGCAGGCGCTGAACGACCAGATGCGCGCGCTGGCCGACGACGATCCGCGGTACGCCGAGCTGAACCGGGAGTTCCATTTCAGCGTGTACGAGTACGCGCACAGCCCGCTGCTGCTGTCGCTGATGCGGCTGCTCTGGGCGTCCCTGCACGGCGGCCCGAAGGTGGCCCGCAGCCACGCCGAGTCGGCCCGGCAGCACGACGTCATCCTGGCCGCGCTGCGCGCCGGGGACCCGGCCGCCGCGGCCGACGGCACGTATCAGCACATCATGGGCACCGACCGGGCCAGGTGACGATGCAGCCGAGCGAAACCCACACCGTCCGGGCCGGCGACGGGGTCAGCCTGCACGTGGAGAGCACCGGCCGCGGCGCCCCGCTGCTGTTCATCCACGAGTTCGCCGGCGACCACCGGAGCTGGGAGCCGCAGGTCCGGTACTTCTCGGCCGGGTTCCGCTGCATCACGTACGCGGCCCGCGGCTACCGGCCGTCCGGCGTGCCCACCGACCCGGCCGCCTATTCGCAGCAGCGGGCGGTGGCCGACGCGGTGGCCGTGCTGGACGGCCTGGGCCTGCCGGCCGCGCACCTGGCCGGCCTGTCCATGGGCGGTTTCACCACGCTGCACCTGGTGCTCCGGCACCCGGACCGGGTGCTGTCCGCGGTGGCGGCCGGCGCGGGCTACGGCGCGCCGCCGGACCGGCAGGCCGCGTTCCGGGCCGAATCCGAGGCCATCGCGGCCGCGTTCGAGGCCGACGGCGCGGCCGCGGTGGCGGAGTGGTACGCGGCCGGCCCGGCCCGGGTGCAGTTCCAGAACAAGAACCCGCGCGGCTGGGCCGAGTTCGCCGCCGCGCTGGCCGGGCACGACTCGCTCGGCTCGGCGCTGACCATGCGGGGCGTGCAGGCCGCCCGCCCGTCGCTGTACGCGCTGCGCGAGGAGTTCACCCAGGTCACCACCCCGCTGCTGATCCTGACCGGCGACGAGGACGACGGCTGCCTGGAGACCGCGCTGATGCTCAAGCGGGCCATCCCGACTTCCGGCCTGGTCATCCTGCCGCGCACCGGGCACACCGCCAACCTGGAGGAGCCCGACCTGTTCAACGCGGCCGTGGACCGGTTCCTGGCCGCGGTGGCCCGCGGCGCGTGGCAGCCGCGCGACCCCCGTTCGGTGTCCACGTCCACCACCGGAGCGCGGCACTAACGCATACCGTGTTAGCCATGGCGTCCTGGCTCGGCCGGCTCTCCCCCCGGCGCCGGATCTTCGCGACCAGCCTGGCCGCGCTGCTGGCCGCGGTCGTCGTCGTCGTGGTGATCAGCGTGGTGCTGGCCAGCCAGCACAGCGCGGCCGGCCAGCCGGCCGGGTACCCGGCCCAGGACCGGACCGGGCCGGTGCTGCTGGTCCCCGGCTACGGCGGCAACACCAACTCGCTGGACATCCTGGCCCGCCGGATCCGGGCCACCGGCCGCCAGGCCACCGTGCTGCACCTGCCCGGCAACGGCACCGGCAGCCTGGCCGGCGACGCCAGCGTGCTGAACGCCGCGGTCAGCCACGCGCTGCGCCAGGGCGCGCCCTCGGTCGACGTGATCGGCTACTCCGCGGGCGGGGTGGCCACCTTGCTCTGGGCCCGCGACGACGGCGGCGCACACAAGGCGCGCCGGATCGTCACGCTCGGCGCCCCGTTCCATGGCGCCGAACTGGCCGCCGACGGCGAGGCATTTTTGCCGAACGCCTGTCCGGCCGCGTGCCGCCAGCTGGTGCCCGGCAGCAGCCTGCTGACCCAGCTCCAGGCGGGCATCACGCCTTCCCGGCCGGCCTGGCTGTCGCTGTGGAGCATCGACGACAAGACGGTGGACCCGCCGGACTCGGCCCGGCTGGCTGGCGCGGTCAACGTGCCCATCCAGTCGCTCTGCCCGGCCCAGCAGATCAGCCATTCGCAGCTGCCGACCAACTCGGCCGTGACCGCGATGGTGCTGCAGGCCATCGGCACCGGCCCGGTGCAGCCCAGCCCAGCCGACTGCCGTTAGGCCGGTGCCCGCGGCTCGACCGGGCCCAGCGGCGGCAGCGCGTGCTCTTGCAGGTCGATGCCGATCTGCAGCAGCCGGGTGTCGGCGCCGCGCGGCGCGATCAGCGACACCCCGGCTGGCCGGCCGGTGCGGCGGCCCAGGCCGCCGGGCAGGCTGGCCACCGGGAACCCGGTGGCGTTCCAGGTCGCGGTGAGCAGGATCATCGGGTCGCCGTCCCCGGCAGGCTGACCTGAGTCGTAGCCGTGACCGCGCGGTGGCGCGGTCCCGCACACGCTCGGCTCCAGCAGCGCGTCCACCTCGTGCTGGGCGAACCAGTCCTCCCAGGCGGCGGTGATCTGGGCCCGGCGCGCTTGCGCGGCCAGATAGGGCGCGGCCGCGGTGTGCTCGTGGCCGGCCGCGACGAACTCGCGGATGCTGACCCGGTACTGAGCCGCCACATCGCGGTGCCGCTGGTGGTACGCGCCCACCTCGGTGAGGATGACCGCGTCCAGCTCCGGGCCGGTCAGGTCCGGTACCGCGGGCAGGCTGATCACCCGGGCGCCGAGCCGCTGCACCGCCGCTACCGCCAGGTCAAGAACCTCCGCCACGTCCGGTTCAAGGCCGCGCCGCTCCGGCCGGTCGGTGACGGCGATGGTGACCCCGGCCAGCGGGTGCGGGCCCGGCCGGGCCCGGACCGGGAACGCCCCGGGCCGGGCCGGTGGCGGCATCAGCGGGGTGATCTCCGCCGGGCCGGCCGTCAGCGCGTTGAGCAGCGCGGCGCAGTCGGCCAGCGAGCGGGCCATCGGGCCGGCGTGGTCCAGGGTGGGCGCGAGCGGGATGATGCCGCCGATCGGGATGAGTCCGTGCGTCGGCTTGACCGTGCACACCCCGCACAGCGCGGCCGGGATGCGCAGCGAGCCCGCCGTGTCGGTGCCCAGCGTGGCCGGTACCATGCCGGCCGCCAGGGCCGC
>DATCUG010000042.1:0-5251 GCA_036567525.1 Streptosporangiaceae bacterium
AGCCCGGCGCGCCGCCGCCGCCTCGTCCTTCGGCTTCCCGCCCGCGCCGTTGCGCGCGCCCGCCCGTGCCTGCCGCCCCGCCTGCCACGCCGTGGCGTAACCGGCCGCCTCGCCCTGCTCCGGCACGGCGCCGCCCGCCCAGGTCAGCAGCAGCGCGAGCGCGTGCTTGCAGGGGAACTTCCGGGACGGGCAGGAGCACCGGTAGGCCGGGCCGGCCAGGTCCACGACGGTCTGGTACGGCTGCTTACCGGACCCCGCGCACCGTCCCCACACCAGATCACCGGCCGTACCCGCGTCAGTCCAGCACGCGGGCCTGGCCAGGCCCGCCGCGGCCCGCCGCGAGGCGGGATCCGGGGCGAGGGCCAGCACGTCGCCGGCCGTCCATCGCGCCGCCACACTAGCGACGCTATCCGGCACCGCCGACAAACCCGGCCCGCACCCCGTAGCCTCGGCTGCATGCCGATCGAGTGGCTGACCGCGTTCCTGGATTTCCCGCCGGCCACGTTCGGGCTGGCCAGTGCCTACTGGCAGGCCGTGACCGGATACCAGCTCTCCGCGCCGCGCGGCCCGGCGGCCGAGTTCGCCACCCTGCTGCCCGGGGAGGGCAGCGCGTTCGTCCGCGTGCAGCGCACCGGCGGCGGCTCCCCGGGCTGCCATCTCGACGTGCACACTCCCGACGTGCGAACGCTGACCGACCGCGCGCTCCGGCTCGGCGCCCAGCCCACCGACCAGGATCCGGTCCCCGGCCTGGCCGTACTCCGCTCCCCCGGCGGCCTCCCGTTCTGCCTCACCAGCGAGAACGATTTTGCCGAACGCCCGCACCCGCGACGGTGGCCCGCAGGCCAGCGCAGCCTGCTGGACCAGGTGTGCATCGACATGCCCGCCAGCGCGGTAGCCAGCGAGACCGAGTTCTGGGCCGGGCTGACCGGGTGGCAGTTGCGGGACAGCGCGCAGTCCGAGTTCGCGTCGCTGGTCCGGCCGGATGGGATGCCGTTGCGCCTGCTGCTGCAGCGGCTGGGCGAGCCGTCCGGCCCGTGCCGCGCCCATCCGGATCTGGCCTGCGACGACGTCCCGGCCGAGGTGCGCCGCCACCAGGCCTTCGGCGGCACGGTGCTGCGCGTCACCGACATCTTCACCACACTGCTCGACCCAGCGGGCCTGCCCTACTGCGTAACCAGCCGCAACCCCGACACCGGCACCAGCTAGATCAACCTGCATCTCGTGATCAACCGATTGCTGCTGCTATTGCGACACCAATCGGTTGATCAGCAACTGCGGGCGAACAGCTCAGCGGTAGGTGCTGGCGTATTGCTGGCGGAGTTTGTACTTGAGGACCTTGCCGCCGACCGTCTCCGGCAGGGCGTCCACGAACAGGACCTGCTTGGGGGTTTCGAAGCCGGCCAGCCGCTCCCGGCAGAACGCGATCAGCTCCGCGGCCAGTCCCGACGTGTCCACCGGGTCCGCGATGACGACCGCGGTGACGGCTTCGCCCCAGCGGTCGTGCGGCAGCCCGATGACGGCCGCCTTGCGCACGGCCGGGTGCTGGTTCAGCACGGCCTCGACCCGCAGGCTGGATACGTTCTCCCCGCCGGTCTTCACGATGTCCTTGTACCGGTCCACCATGATGCGCAGCCCGTCCGCGTCGTACACGCAGCTGTCCCCGGAGTGGAACCAGCCGTGCCGGAACGCCTGCTCGGTGGCGGGCAGGTCGCGGTAGTAGCCGGCCGTGATGGCGGGCGAGCGGTACACCGCCTCGCCGGGCACGCCGGGCTGGCCGTCCAGCATCGCGCCGGTCTCGTCCATCACGGTCGATTCCAGCAGCGGGTTCGGGATGCCCACGTAGTTGTGCTCGGGCGCGGTGCGCCGGTACAGCTCAGGCCACTTGTCCGGCCAGAACCGGTAGCACGAGATGGCCTCGGTCTGGCCGAAGATCTCCACCGCGGTGAAGTCGTCGCCGCACAGCCGCTTGAACGTGGCCAGCACCCCGGGTGGCAGCGCGGCCCAGCCGTAGACCAGCACCTTGAGGCTACGCGGGTCGTAGGCCAGCCGGCCGTCGTCCAGCACCCGGGCCAGCGCGGCCGCCATGGCCGGTGACCCGCCCCACAGCGCGGTGACCGCCTCCCGGCTGATCGCGCCGGCCATCTGCCCCGGATCCGGCCGGCGGCCGATGATCAGGGTGCCGCCGGACAGGAACGCCGGGAACGTGAACACCTGGTCGGCCACGTGGTAGATGATCGGCAGGAACGTGGCCAGCCGGAGGTCGCCTTCCAGCCAGATGCCCCGGGTCAGGGTGAGCGCGAAGCTGTACGCGGCCAGGTGGCTGGAATGGTGCGACACCATCGCGCCCTTGGGCAGCGCAGTGGTGCCCGAGGTGAACAGGATCTGCCAGATGTCGTCGCCGTGGATCTCCACGTCCGGTTCGGTCACCGGCTGCCCGGCCACGAACGAGGCGAACGGCACACTGCCCGGGACCACGTCACCGCCGATCGGGATGGTCACCCCGGGCAGCAGGCCAGCGTCCCGGAAGGCTTTCTCCGCGGCCGGCCAGACCTCCGCGTCGACCACCGCGAAGCTGGGCTCCACCAGCTCGATCACGTGGCGGATCACATCACCGGCCAGCGACGGATTCACCGGCACGCAGACCAGCCCGGCCTTGGCGATCCCGATCTTGGTGAGGTAGGCCTCCACCGAGTTCTCACAGACCAGCATGACCCGCTCACCCGGCCCGAGCCCGCGCGCGAGCAACCCGTGAGCCACCTGACTGGCCACCTCGTCGGCCTGCCGGTAGCTCAGCCGCGCATACTCCGGCGACGCGTAGGCGCCGGGCCAGCCGACGATGGCTTCCTGGTCCGGGACGCTCCACCGGAGCCGCTCCAGCACGTCGCCGACGCTGACCCGCTCCCACCGGTTCACGGCCCGGCGATGATTGAGGCTGGTGACGTCAAGGGCCATCGGGATCCCTCGCTTCCATCGCCGCATGTGAACAGCGGTTAACAGCCGTATGGTAAGCGCATCGGTGCAGCGAGCCAAGAGCGAGCCAGAGTGTTCCCGGCTTAGTGAATGAGGAGTAACCTGCGAGCATGCCGGTGCTGACGTCCACAGTTGACCCGGCTAGCGATGCCTACCAGCGCAACCGGGCCGCCCAGCTCGCCGTCCTGGCCGAGCTGGACGAGCAGCTCGCGGCGGCCCGGGCGGGCGGCGGGCCGCGGTACGCCGAGCGGCACCGCTCCCGCGGCCGGCTGCTGGTCCGCGAGCGCATCGAGCTGCTGCTGGACCGGGACGCGCCGTTCCTGGAGCTGTCCTCGCTGGCCGCCTGGGGCACCGAGTTCACCGTGGGCGCGAGCATCGTGACCGGGATCGGCGTGGTGTCCGGGGTGGAGTGCGTGATCATCGGGCACGACCCGACCGTGCGCGGCGGCTCGATGAACCCGTACACGCTGCGCAAGAACCTCCGCGCGCTGGAGATCGCCCGGGTGAACCGGCTGCCGCTGATCAACCTGGTCGAGTCGGGCGGCGCCGACCTGCCCACCCAGTCCGACCTGTTCGTGCCGGCCGGGCAGATCTTCCACGACCTGACCGAGCTGTCCGCGCTGGGCATCCCGACGATCGCCCTGGTCTTCGGCAACTCCACCGCGGGCGGCGCGTACGTGCCCGGCATGTGCGACTACGCGGTGCTGGTGGACCAGCAGGCCAAGGTGTTCCTGGGCGGCCCGCCGCTGGTCAAGATGGCCACCGGCGAGGAGTCAGGCGACGAGGAGCTGGGCGGGGCGGAGATGCATTCCCGGGTATCCGGCCTGTCCGACTACTTCGCCGCGGACGAGCTGGACTGCATCCGGATCGGGCGGCAGATCGTGTCCGAGCTGAACTGGCGCAAGCTCGGCCCCGGCGCGGCCGAGCCCGCCGACCCGCCGCGGCACGACCCGGAGGACCTGCTCGGCATCGCGTCGGCCGACTTCCGGGTCCCGTTCGACCCGCGTGAGGTGCTGGCCCGGGTGGTGGACGGGTCCCGGTTCGGCGAGTACAAGCCGCTGTACGGGACCAGCCTGGTCACCGGCTGGGCCAGCGTGCACGGCTTCCGGGCCGGCGTGCTGGCCAACGCGCGCGGCGTGCTGTTCAGCGAGGAGGCCAAGAAGGCCACCGAGTTCATCCTGCTGGCCAACCAGACCAGCACCCCGCTGATCTTCCTGCAGAACACGACCGGCTACATGGTCGGCCGGGACTACGAGCAGGGCGGCATCATCAAGGACGGCGCCAAGATGATCAACGCGGTGGCGAACAGCACGGTGCCGCACATCACGATCAACCTCGGCGCCTCGTTCGGCGCCGGGAACTACGGCATGTCCGGCCGGGCCTACCGGCCGCGGTTCATGTTCGCCTGGCCGAACGCCAAGCTGGCCGTGATGGGCGCACAGCAACTGGCCGGGGTGCTGTCGATCGTCGGCCGGCAGGGGGCGCAGGCCACCGGGCGGCCGTTCGACGAGGACGCGGACCGCACCCGGCGGCAGGCCATCGAGGAGCAGATCGAGCGGGAATCGCACAGCTTCTTCGTCACCGCCCGGCTGTATGACGACGGGATCATCGACCCGCGGGACACCAGGACCGTGCTCGGCATCGCGCTGTCCGCGGCGCACTCCAACGAGGTCGAAGGCCGCCGCGGCTTCGGCGTGTTCCGGATGTGAGCCGCCCGATGCCGTCCATCAGCAAGCTGCTCATCGCCAACCGGGGCGAGATCGCCGCCCGGGTCATCCGGACTGCCCGGGCCATGGACATCGCCACCGTGGCCGTGTTCTCCGGCGCGGACGCGGACGCGCCCTACGTCCGGGCGGCCGACGAGGCGGTCGCACTGCCCGGCAACGCCCCGGCCGACAGTTACCTGAACGCCGAAGCCATCATCGCGGCCGCCCGCCGCACCCAGGCGGATGCGGTCCACCCCGGTTACGGCTTCCTGTCCGAGAACGCCGCGTTCGCCCGGGCCTGCGCCGACGCCGGCCTGATATTCGTCGGCCCGCCGCCGCAGGCCATCGAGGCCATGGGCTCCAAGATCGCGGCCAAGGAGCTGATGGCGGCGGCTGGTGTCCCCGTGCTGCCCAGCATTGTGATCGACGGCGACGATCCCCCGGACCCAGCAGACATCGACACGATCGGCTTCCCGCTGCTGGTCAAGGCGGCGTTCGGCGGTGGCGGCCGTGGCATGAAGGTGGCCCGCACCATCGAGGAGATCCCCGAGCTGTTCGAGTCAGCGACCCGCGAG
>DATCUG010000043.1:0-2781 GCA_036567525.1 Streptosporangiaceae bacterium
GACGAGATCGAGCGGATGCTGACCACCGGCCTGGACGATGAGCTGGATCCCATCGTGACCGAACTGGCCGGCGGCGTCAGACTCGGCGCGGAGCGCCGATCGGGGGCCGGGGGTTCCGGGGGTAGTCCCCCGGGGAAGCAGAGCGGGGGGTCGCCCCCCCGGGCCAGCACAGTTCGAGGTGACCACGCATGGCGGGCGGCGGGGCACCGGGATCGACGCGGTGGCCTGGGCGGAACGCGGCGCCGAGCTGGGCGTGGGCGAGATCCTGCTCAACTCGATGGATGCCGACGGCACCAAGACCGGCTTCGACCTGGAGCTGATCCGCGCCGTGCGCGCGGTGGTGGACGTGCCGATCATCGCCAGCGGCGGGGCGGGTGAGCTGGCCCACTTCCCGCCCGCGGTCGGGGCGGGCGCCGACGCGGTGCTGGCGGCCAGCGTGTTCCACTTCGGCCAGCTGCGGATCGGTGAGGTGAAGGACGTGCTGCGCGCGGCCGGCGCCGAAATCCGCTAGCTCAGGCCGGCGGCCAGCGCGGCGCCGACGATGCCGGCGTCGTTGTGCAGCGTGGCCGGCACCACGGTGGCCCGCAGGTCGGTCAGCAGCGGCAGGAACTTGTCTGCCTTGCGGCTGATCCCGCCGCCGATAATGATCAGGTCGGGCGCGGTCAGCCGCTCCATGTGCTGCAGGTACTCATCGACCCGGCCGGCCCACTTCCCCCAGCTCAGGTCCTTGAGTTCCTTGGCCCGCTCGGACGCGCGGTCCTCGGCGTCCCGGCCGCGGATCTCGATGTGGCCGAACTCGGTGTTGGGCACCAGGATGCCGGCCCGGAACAGCGCGCTGCCGATGCCGGTGCCGAACGTCAGCATCAGCACCGTGCCCTTGTGCCCGGTGCCCGCGCCGAACGACATCTCGGCCAGCCCGGCCGCGTCGGCGTCGTTGACCAGCGCCGTGTTCAGCCCGGTCGCCTTGCTGAACAGGCTGCGGGTGTCGATCCCGATCCAGGCCGGGTCCAGGTTGGCCGCGGTCAGCGTCACGCCGTCCACCACCACGCCGGGGAACGTGATCCCGATCGGCCCGGTCCAGCTGAACGCGTCCACCAGCTGGGTGACCGTCGTGGCCACCGCGTCCGGCACGGCCGGGCGGGGGGTTTCCAGCTTGACCCGCTCGGTGATCAGCCTGCCCTGGGCGGTGTCTACCGGGGCGCCCTTGGTCCCGGACCCGCCAATGTCGATGCCGAGTACCTGCACTGCCTAGCCTCCGTTCGGCTCATCCGACCCCGGCGCGGCCAGGCCACGCCCTGCCCCGGCCGCCCGCGGCTGAACCACTACGCCTGTACCCGTGGGCGGTGCGGTCACCCCGGCCTGGGAACTTCAGATTCGCCAGTGCGTCTGGGCCAGCTGACGCAGCGCGGCATCGGCGCCGTCCAGCCGGACCTGCGCCGCACCGGTCCGGCCGAGCGCCCACAGGGTGAGTTCGGCCGGGCTGCCGGTCACGGTGACCACCGGCGTGCGCGCCCGGGCGGTGATCCGCACCCGCGCCCCGGCCGGTTCTGGGCCGATGTCATCCCGGACCAGTTCCACCCCGACCGGGGCCTTGCGCAGCACGAACCGGGCCATGCTGAGCCGCCGCCAGAGCGCTTCGGACAGCGCGGGCGTGACCTTGCGCTCCGGCCAGTCCGGGGTGCCGCGGCGGACGTCCTCGTGATGCACGAAGAACTCGACCAGGTTGGCCCGCTCGTCCACACCGGGCAGGCCGAACGGGGACAGCCGGGGCGGCCCGTTGCGGATGGCCGCGACCAGGTTGGCGAACGAGCCTCGCTCGGCCAGCGTGCGCTGCACCCGCCGGGTGTACCCGGCCAGCGGGCGGATCACGATGCCGGCCCCGGCATCCATCCGGTGTTCCCGGAGCACCAGATGAGCGGCCAGGTCGAGGGTGGTCCAGCCGTCGCATAGCGTGGGCGCGTGCGGGCCGGTCTGATCGAGCAGCGCGCACAGGGCCAGGCGCTCATCGCGGGCGAGGGTCATCCCGCGATGTTAACCACCGGCGGCAGGCAGCGGAATGGGCTGCCGCGCGCGGTCCGGCCCGGTGCTGGTGAACCGTGGTGCCAAGAAGCTGAGAGGATAGGGCCATGAACAGCGCGGTGAACGGCCCCCGCAGCGCGTCCCGGCTCGACCCGCAGATCGCGGCCCGGCTGAAGCGCGACCCGGCCGGCCTGGTCCCCGCGGTGGCCCAGCAGTACGACACCGGCGAAGTGCTGATGGTGGGCTGGATGGACGACGAGGCGCTGCACCGCACGCTGACCACCGGGCGCTGCACGTACTGGTCCCGCAGCCGCCAGGAGTACTGGGTCAAAGGCGAGACGTCCGGGCACACACAGCAGGTCAAGTCGGTCGCCCTGGACTGCGACGGGGACACCCTGCTGGTCAAGGTGGATCAGGCCGGCGGGGCCTGCCACACCGGCGACCGGACCTGCTTCGACGCCGCGCCGCTGCCGCTGGCGGTGGTGGAAGCCCGTTGAGATCGCCGCGGCGGGAGTACCTCGGCACGCTGCTGCTCGGCGCGGCCGGCGCGGCCGTGGTGCTCGTCGCGGTCCGGCAGGACTGGGCCCGGGTGCTGACCGTGCAGCCGCGCCCGCTGCCCGCCAGCACGGCCGTCGTGCCCGGTCAGGACCTGCTGCCCGCGGCGGGCGCGCTCGGGCTGGCCGCGCTGGCCGGCCTGGCTGCCGTGGTGGCCACCCGGCGGCTGGCCCGGCGCCTGACCGGCGGCCTGCTGGCCGCGTTCGG